>JARGOJ010000685.1 GCA_029210225.1 Planctomycetota bacterium | reverse complement strand
AAAGCTGCGAAGCCGCGTAGGAAGACTCCGAATGAAACGTACCCGAAGCAAACGAACACCACCTCTCCACGAGGTAAACATGCCGTTTTTAGCAACGCGATCGCCCTCGACAAATCCCAGCATGACCATGAAGCCGAGGCCACCAAAGATAATGAGAAATGAAAAGACCGAGAGCACAGACCAGCTTGTGTTGAAGGCTTCCAAGCTCGCGCCTTCCTGGACTAACTCCTGAGGAAAGGTTGAAAAGCCAGCGTTACAAAAGGCCGATATCGAATGAAAAAGCGACGTCCAAGCTTTCTCAAGGAAGGTCAATTCTGGTTTCCAATAAGGCGCCAGGGAAAAGTAAATGAGAATTGCGCCGAGCACTTCAATGAAGATCGTCGCCTTAAGGATGAAGAAGAGCAGATGTCGAGCCTTGGATAAGCTCTCTAAATTCAAGGCATCCCGAAGGACCAAGCCTTCTTTAATGCCCAGTCCCTGGCCGAGAAACAGGGAAAAGAATGACGCGAAGGTCATAAGCCCCAGGCCACCAATTTGAATTAACACTAGCAGGACGACATGACCAAAGTGAGTGAACTCAGTCCCCGTATCTCGAACCGCCAAGCCCGTCACACAGGTCGCGCTTGTCGCAGTAAAAACCGAATCGAGCAGAGAGATCTCTTTCCCCGGAGGCGTGGCCTTAGGAGACATAAGAAAGAGGGTCCCGACGGCGATCACAAGGGCGAAGGAGAGCACGATGAGTAGGGGAGGTGGCACCCTGAGATGTCGAGACGAAAAGACAAGCAATTGATAGAACGCAGACGCAAAGAGGTCTACGAGCAGGAGCAAGCCGAGCAAATGACCGAGGCTGATCGCATTGGAATGAATGAGGGCCCCCACTTCAGGGAAGAGGGCTGCCGAAATTCGAGTGAGGACCAGCAGAACTAAAAAGAATGGCGCAATGAGCGCGATGGTCCCACCGAAACGATGGCGCCCAACATAGGCGCCGAGGTCTTCTTCATGAAAGGCCCCAAGAGCATGGCGCAGAACATCATAGCCCCAAAGAAAAACACTTGTATAGAAGAGTAGGGCTTCTTGACGACCGTTTAGATCGGCCGCCAACGTTGTGTAGATGAGGGCAGCAGCGAGAGATGCCACGATGGGCAGGGTCGCTTCAAAGAAAAGATTCGAGACCTGCGCGAGGCGACCACGCCAAGACCGTAGGGGTCTCTTCCCCTCACGCACCACAGCACTTCCTCCCTTGGATCACTTCGTGTCCTTAGGTTTCTCTTCGTTTTCTGGGGTGGGAGCTTGGTTCTCTAGGGCCTTCTTCCGATCGAAATCAGGATACTTAGGAGCGCTCTCTTTTTTAGCTCCTGCCGCGATCCATTTTTTGACCAGGGGCGAATAGACAAGAAGCTTTTTGCGAGGCGCCGTGTGACCGTCTTTGGGGATGGCCAGATCGGGATACTTCACACGCAAGAACTCAATGCTAAAGCCCCGGACTCGCAAAGTCTGATCGACAACTCCTTCTAGGATGAACGACACAGCGATCTCTTTCTTAACCTTAAAGAAGACGAATCGGGCCATTTGCACTCTGGCTTCGACATCCGCCTTGACCCAGAGGTCTTTAACCATGGCCGTGACGGCGGCGTCGTCGAGATGTTTGATTAACTGAACACAAGCGTTGTTCCGCACTTGATAATTGGGGTGGACGAGCGCGTCTGTCAGTGCCTTTTTGGCTGCGTCGCCTTCCATTCGGCCTAAGACAACGAGTACGCCAATACCAATGCGACCCGTTTCAGTCGAACTATTCAGCTCTTTGACCAGGTTCGGCACGGCTTCGGGCCCTAGCTCAACGAGCGCCTTGATATCGTCCTCACTAATCGTCCCCCCCTTAGCCAGGCTTTCCGCCATATTGCCAAGGTGATAGTCGACTTTAGCCTGACCCATTTTGGAGAAGAAAATCCCTCCCGCAACGATCCAGAGAATGACGCAGACAACACCTAATTTGAAGATAGTACTAGAATCAAGCTCGTCGCTCTCCTCCTCCGTCTTTTCAGCAGGAGTCGGTGTTGAAGGCGATTCCGGCGCGCTTCCTTCGGGTTCTGTCTGCCCTGCATCGGGGCTCTCTGTTTTATTGGCATCGCTCTGATCAGTCATCAATGATCCTCGTCCTTCAATAGACGGTCTAATTTCACAAAATTCGTGAAGGTTCTGGTCGGTTTCAACTCGGGGGAATCAGTGCTTTCCACCGGAGACAATTTCAAGGTTCCATTCGGGAACGACACGCCGGGTCCGCGCTGATGGAATGTAGACAACCCAAGTGGCGGCCTGGCTTCCGGGGTGGAGGGCCAGGCCCACATCGCCGAGCTTCATGACAAAGCCATCGTCAAAAACCTGCTTCTGATTAATCAATTTAACCTTTTCCCCGCCATGAAGTTTCGCGACGAGGGGATCGGGTAATGAGCGATCGAGTTTCATGAGCTGACCTTCCACAAGATAGAGACGCTATCTACTTATTTATAGGGGCAAAGCTTAACTTACAAGGGTTTTCATGAGGAGTGTCGTCGAAGGACCTCTTTATCGAGGAGGCCAAACATGACGGGGATATTCTTCGCGATGAGAGAGTCCGAGACCATGCGAGGCACAAAGAAACCCACTTCAACGCTAATACGATAATTGATGTCTGTGCCGCCTTTGCCGTCGTCGCTGAACTCCCATCCCCCCTCAGAATTTTTGAGGTCGCCCCCAACAAAAGTCCAAGAGGTTTTGAGGGCTTCTTCATCGTGTTCGATGCGTAAGGTGTATTCGACTTTCTTGCCAGAATACTTCGCCGTAAACTCAACGATTTGAGCCTTCTCTTCACGGTCGAGGATCATCACGCCCTCGAACTCGGTGAAAAATTGAGGATAGCTTTCGTAGTCGACGACAACGTCGTAAACCTGACGAGGAGTGGCGTTTGCAATGTGGTGTGTTTTCCGAACGGGTTCCATAACCGTACTCTTTCTGTTTGCAATGGACTGGAGTCGTCAAGGAAGGTTTTACCAAATCTAAGAAGGCGGGAAGAACAAGAGATCCTGTTCTTCCCGCCCCTCAAAGATCTTCAAAGCGGCAGCTTCAAGCCATCAGCTTTGGACGGAACTTAGATGTCGAGTTGACCGGCTTCCATCTCCCGGGCGCGGGATTGAATGAAGTGGCGTCGTGGCTCAACCTTGTTTCCCATAAGGACAGAGAAGGAGCGCTGAGCGGTTGCAACATCGTCCAAGGTCACTTTACGAAGACGACGCTCATGAGGATCCATTGTTGTATCCCAAAGCTCGTCCGCGTTCATCTCGCCAAGACCTTTATAACGCTTGACCTTGATGCTCGACTTACCCAATTCAAGTAAGGCAATTGGCAATGCCTTGAGAGAGTCGATGGTCTCTTCTTGCTTGGCGCTTTCGTTGATAAGGCGGAAGGGGGCAAGGGCTGACTGAGCGCGGACAATATCGAAGTTTTCGTCGAGCAATTTCTCGTCGGTGACTGTCGCTTGTCCGGTGCCGAAGTACTGGTCCATTGTGAAACCGTGAGCACCGACTTGCGCAACCAACTCTTTAATCTCCAAGCGTGAAGAGAAGAGACTGATTTGGAGGTCAGAGCCGGGGCGGTCATGGAAGGACTCGGTGTCAACCCAGACTTTCAATTCGCCACGCTTAGCCTCGACCAAAGGATCAACGAAGCCGTTGTGCTCCTCTTCGCTGTAGGTCCACTTGGTGTGGGAGACGCCTTCAATTTTCGCGGTGATGCGAGAGTAGGGCAGGACTCCTTCTTCAGCGTGAGCCAGGAATTCGTCGAGGGAGAGCCCGCGACGGTTTAGCATTTGGTTTTGCTTGGACAAGCGCTCGAAGAGCTTCTTGAGCTTGGCCAGCTCCTCGCCATCCCATTTCCGATCGCTGCCTTCTTCGAAGAGAACTGTTCCTTCGAGGCCAATAGTGTGCATACGCTTGCGGAAGTCCTCTTCGTCAGTCACGTATTCGATGGTCTTGCGACCTTTCTTGACGAGGCCAAAGAGAGGAGGACAGGCCAGGTAAACGTAGCCTTTTAAAATCAACTGCGGCATTTGGCGGAAGATGAAGGTGAGGAGAAGGGTGCGAATGTGGGAACCGTCGATATCCGCGTCGCACATGATAATGATCTTGTGGTAGCGGCAGCGTTCGGCGTCGAAGTCTTCAAGGATGCCGGTGCCGAAGGCGGTGACAATGGCCTTGATCTCCTCGTGTCCGAGCATTTTGTCGGGGGTGGCTTTCCAGACGTTAAGGATTTTTCCCCGCAGTGGGAGGATGGCTTGCGTATGAGCATTTCGCCCCTGACGCGCAGAGCCCCCCGCGGAGTCACCTTCGACAAGGAAGATTTCACACTCTTCGGGTTTCTTTGAACCACAGTCTGCGAGCTTTTTGGGCGCCTTCATGGACTTGCCAGACTTGCGGGCAAGGTCGCGTGCTTTTCGCACCGCGTCGCGCACACGCTGGCTCTCAAGGGCCTTATTGACAATGTCTGTGGCTGGCTTGGGGTTCTCTTCGATCCAAGTGTTAAGGGTCTCACCGATGAGCTTGGTGACGATGCCTTTAATGTCCTGGTTACCGAGCTTGGTCTTATTCTGGCTGGCAAACTGAGGATTGGGGATCTTCACTGAGAGGACCGCGACGAGACCTTCACGGTAAGAATCACCGGCTGGGAGCTTGGCGGCTTTCTTCTTCGAGCTGGCCGCTTTCTTCTTCGAGCCGGCGCGATCATCTTCTCTACGTTGAATGTAGCTGTTGAAGCACGAGGTAAACGCCGTCTTAAAACCGGTGACGTGAGTCCCTCCATCAGCAGTGTGAATATCGTTCACATATGAACGGAAGATCTCACTGTAGCTGCTGTTGTATTGGATGGCGATTTCCATCTCAACACGGCCGCCAGAAGCCTCACTCTCCATAGCCCCCTTGATAAAGATAGGCTCCTTCAGGAGAGTTTCTTCACCACCGTTGAGGTATTCCACGAAGGCACAGAGGCCGGTCTCGTAATTGTAGACTTCATCGATGGCATCGTCACCGAGCTTGCGAGCAATGATCTTCAAGCCAGGGTTGAGGAAGGCCAGCTCGCGCAAGCGACGACTGATAATGCTGAATTTGAAGGTTGTCGTCTCTTCGAAGACTGTTGGGTCGGGGCTGAAGGTGATTTTGGTGCCACGCTTCTCTGTCTTACCCATGACTTTCAAGTCGTAGCTGGGAAC
>JARGOJ010000684.1 GCA_029210225.1 Planctomycetota bacterium | reverse complement strand
AGTTTTGAGGGGCCATTCTTGGCTTGCTCTTGCTCTGAGACGAAGGCCTGCCAAAGAGTCAGGGCCACGAGTAAGGACGCCGCCATAGCGAGGACCACTCCACCCATTCTCCAGGACGATGAGCCGCTTGAATGAGAACCGGGGCCAATGCGCATGGCGCCGCTTTGGCTGACACCCAGGCGTTCTTCCACTTGGCTATAGAAGTTCTCAAAGAGCTCTGCGGGGACTGTGCGAGAGGCTGCGTAGTCTGCGAGGACAGGACTCTGAGCTTCTTCCAGGGCCTTACAGTCGTGACAGCTCTCTAAGTGACTTGAGAGCGTGTCGAGTTGCTCAGCGCTTGGCTCAGAGGCTGCCGCATTCGAAGAGAGCAGGGCGAAGGCCGAGGCGCAGCTTCCTACTTTCAACCAGACCTTGTCGGAGAGCATGCTCAAATCGGGGGTGACGCGGTTTTTTGAGTAGTCTTTGAGCGCTGCAACGGACTCATCTTCGGCGAGCTCCACGCGGCAAGGACCACAGTCGTCGACGTGGTCAAAGCTTGATGAGATGAGATCTTCGTCAGGCTCGTCACTGGAATCGAGGACAGACATGGCTGTCTCACACTCTTCCAGCTGATCCTTGATACCGGCGAAGAAGTCGCCGTTCGCAAGGGCTGGTTTGGCCTGAGCGCTCATGACAAGCATTTGCTCGACGGGGCTTTGAGACCCGTCTAAGGCTTCACAGGCCGCGCAACTGTCGACATGTGCGAAGAGTTCGTCGAGCAAATGCTCAGCGGGCTCTTGATCGTTTAATAATAGCTTGCGGGCTTCATCACATCGCATTGCTATAGTCCCCATACTGTTCAACCCAGAGCCCGCGAAATAGTTTGCGAGCTTGGTGGAGTCTCCAGCGCACCGTGGCGTGGGTGACCGCTGTTAACTCCGAAATTTCTTTGGCGCCGAGTCCTTCGATATCTTTAAGACGAATGACCTCGGCATACTTATCGGGCAAAAGTTCTAAAACCTTATGAACGCGTCCCTGCAATTCTTCCGTTTCTAATCCGTCACTGGGGGCGTTCTGGTTCGCTTCGGCTTCCGCGACGTCGTCGAGGGAAACCTTGGCTCTTTTCTGTCTTCTTCTCAGTAGGTCGATGCTTAGATTTGTGACGATCTGATAGAACCAGGTGTAAAATTTCTGGTTCGGATCGTAACGGTGGAGAGCGCGATGGACTCTGACAAAGGCTTCCTGGGCGATTTCGAGGGCATCGTCCTGATTATGAACGTTGCCCTGAGCAATCCAAAAGGCTCGCTCTTGATATCTATGCACCAGGCACCGGAAACACGATTCTTCGCCTTCCCGCGCTCGCACCACTAAATCGGCATCCGATAAATCTGCAACAGCCGTCTCAGAAGTCATTCCCGACATCCTCGGCCCTGTCGTTTCCTCAGGCCTGTTTCCTTTTGGGGTTCGAGACCGGTTTGGTCTGGATCTCTTGCGGGACGAAGCCGTTTGGCTCCCTTCTTCCCGCACCCGGAGCATTGTCACCATCATGGGATTTGCCTCCAAGTATAACCCGTCCGCCCACCGGACTCGATCAACCCTTCAAAGTTTCAATACAGGCGTCTAACAACCTCACGGCTGCGGCGAGGAGACTTCTTTGAACGCTTCTTGGTTTTCTTTTGGCCTTTGTCCTGACCAAAGAGCTTCTCGAAGTTCTTTGGCAAGTCGCCTTTTTGGAAACGCTCTGCGAGTTTGCGGACGCGTTCCATCATTTGCTGACCTTCTTCAGAACTCATGAATTTCTCAAGATCGGAGACGAGCTTCTCAACGCGAGCTTCGAAAGCTTGGCCTTCTTCAGTTTCGAGGAAGTCGGAGAGGACCTCCATGAAGCGCTCAAGATCGGAAGGATCCATAACCTTTTGAATCTTCTGAAGAAGCTTCTGAGGCTCTTGGAGATCTTCTTGTTTGAACTCACCGAGCATTGATTGAACAACCTTGGTGACGCGATCCCAGTCTTCCTTCTTCATGATTTTGCTGAGGCGAATGAGACCATTCACAATGTCTTTTGCGGCGTCGACACCACCCAATTCAGGGAGCTGAGGAATCTGTGGCATTCCTTGAGGACCGCGGTTGCGCAAAGCCTTCTCTAAAGAACGAATCCGCTTTTCAAGGCGAACCACGCGCTGTTCAAGAGACTCTTTGAGCTTCTTGAGGCTTGGGGCTTTTCTTGTGCGCTTAGGCTGAGCCTTAGGTGTCATGCGCTTGGGAGTCGTACGCTTGGGTTGGGCCTTAGGAGTCTTGGCTCCAGGCTTCTTCTTAAGCATCTTGTTGAGCTTGTTCATGCCATCCCGTGCTTTGGGATTTTGCAGCATTTTGCCGTAGCCCTTAGCTTTCTTCAGAGCTTTTTGGCGCTCTTCAGGAGACATCTTTTGGAAACGTTCCATTTCCTTACGACCTTGACCCATAAAACGCTTGAGCATGGGGAGCATTTGCTTGAAGCGTTCGTCATCACTGATGACTGGGCGGCCATTCTCATTCTTAATAAAGCCGTTTAGAAAGTTCTCGATCAGAGGAGCAGGGACGGGGAGGTCCTTGGTGAACTCTTTCTTGATCTTGAACTTCTTGGTCTTGGCATCGTACTCGAGCATTTGAGCGAAGGTCATTTCGACCTGCTTCTTCATCTCTTCGATGCTGGGCTCTTTTTTCTTGTCGTCTTTATCGTCGTCATCAATTTGGGTGCTGTTTTGGGTGCTAGGCGCGCTGATAGGCGCGGCTTCTGCGGAAACACCGCCAAAAAGTGTGGCGGCGAAGAGCATGATTGCGAGGAGGCTCAATCGCATGCTGATTTCCTTCTTTCTCAATTTCAATCCCTCGGTTGCTTTCACGAACTCATTACGGGGCGTCAAAAACGATTGTTTGAATTTCGACAAAAGAAATCCAACAAAGCGTTCTTGATCCCAGGTTATCCCACAATGAGACGGAATATTTTTATTTGAAGAAGACCTTTTCGCCGACCGGGAAAAATCAACGTCGCCGGGAAACGAGGTTCATGAACTCGGCGCGAGTTTTGGCATCCTCTTTAAATGCCCCGAGCATGCAGGAGGTCGTGGCGAAGGAGTTTTGCTTTTGAACGCCACGCATCATCATGCAGAAGTGCTTGGCCTCAACGATCACGGCGACCCCTAGAGGATCGAGGACGTCCTGCATCGCGTGGGCGATCTGTTGGGTTAAGCGCTCTTGAACTTGAAGGCGCCGGGCAAACATGTCGGTGATCCGAGCCACTTTTGACAGGCCGATGATTTTTCCGTTGGGAATGTAGGCGACGCTGGCCTGACCAAAGAAGGGCAGCATATGGTGCTCACAGAGGGAGTAAAGCTCCACTCCTTGTACCACGACCATCTCATCGCCAGCTTCCTCGAAAACCGCGCCATTAATAATGTCTTCAAGTTTTTCATCGTAGCCTGAGGTGAGGAATTTCAAGCTCTTAGCGACCCGCTGAGGAGTCTTGACCAAGCCTTCCCGACTTGTGTCTTCGCCGAGATTCATCATCATTTTCTTGACGAACCCAGCATTCTCATCGATTTTTGACTGCTCCGACATAAGCTCGGTTCCTCACTGAAAAGCGCCCGAGGCGTAGGACGCGGACCTTGCATCTGGAAAAAGAATCGAACTTTAACACAGCAAAATTCTTCCACCAGATACAGATCGAGAGTTTTCCTGGCGATCGCTTCCCCGCTCCTCATGAAATCGTGGGCCAGAGGTCTCTTCCCGTGAAGCCAAGGCGGAAAGCAGTGTGTCCCTTGCCCTCTCCTGGGACACCGTGATTCTCTTGCTTTTTGGTCAGGCCGTGAGACGCAACCCGTTAAAAAGCTAAAGCTTGCAGTGGGAATGTCAGAAAATAAAGATAATCAAAGCTCCAAGCGCATTCCTACGTCTCATAAAATGATTCGAGGATGAGAGCTGTTTTTGGTGATGCTCCTGTTCATTTTGCTTCTTGAGAAGGAGTCCTGGCCCCGTGAAAATGACCTCTGCGGACAAAGCTTTCGGTGTCATCGCCGTTCACAAGAAGCTCATCGCCCGCCCTGAACTCAAGGACGCCGAAGCTGCGCTGGGTAACATTCACGCCCAAGGCACGTACTTAAGCCTTGAGCAGTTCTTCCGAGATCGCGACCGCTTTAGCGAAGATGATTTCAAACGAATCGTCACCACCAGGGCCCGCCATGGGCGCTCTTGCAGTGATTGTGGAGGGCTCACCTTCCTGTTACCAGGTCAGCGATCCACCAAGCTCTCCTGTGAACACTGCGGCGGCGAGCTGATTCAAGGACGTATCGATCGCCCCACTCAACGTCGAGCCAAAGAAGACAAGCGGCGAGAGGCCACTCAAAAATACAAATCTCTCCTTCAACGCTGCGAAGCGGAAAAAGAGCCGCGGCTCTTTCTACAAGCCGCCGATCAAGCTGTTGACCTCAAGAACTACGATGAGGCGCTCATGCTTCTGGATAAAGCCATCGAGCTCTATCCAGACCACCCCGTCGCGCTTCGCAAAAAAGCCGAGATCAAACTCAACCGCTCGTCGAAAAAGAACCCAGGGCCAAGGCGACCCACCCAAACCCGACTCAAACGCCCTCCCCAGGGCCGACCACAGCCTCCTCAAAATCCACGTCCTCAGCCTCCCCAGCACGAAGATCCCCTCGCTGAGAACTTTGAAGACGAAGCGCCTCAAGGCAATTTTCGTCAACAAATGACCGAACAAATCCAACGTCCTACAAACGACTCAGCGGCGAGAACCTTTGCGTTCACTCCGGAAGAACTCGATCATGGGAGCCGAGCCGGGTTACGAGCCGGAAACGACGAAGACTTCGCCGACAAATCCATGGAGTGGACCGACGAGGACCTGCGCCAAGGACACCACGCCGGCTCTTCAAACAAACCTTTTGACCCCGATGAAACCTCTGCCCAAGCAGCCTCCTATGCCCCCTCAGCCGACCCTGAAAGCGACCAGGACGACTACGGTGATTACGACGACTACGGTGACTACGACGACTATGGCGATCCTCAGGAAGCCGATCCAGCGCCCCAGGAAGCAGCCTTCAATACCGACAGAGATGCGCCTCCAGCTCAGCCTATCTTGACAGCGGGTTTTCAATCGGAGATCAACAAAACTCCGGCTCGGAACATCGTCGATAAATTTGGCTTTGAACCCCCCACCCCCCCAAACCCTCTGTTCAGAAAACAGTCAATTTTGCCGAAGGTCGCCCCGTCG
>JARGOJ010000683.1 GCA_029210225.1 Planctomycetota bacterium | reverse complement strand
GTTTTCAACCAAGGTGACTTCATTGTTTCCTCCACAATCCTCATAGTATGCCCAAAAAGACAGTGTTGAGCAAAGCCTTAACCGCCAAGATCGGCGGACGGATAGATTTGGTAAAGCAAGAGATAAACGACGACGCCTGTCACAGAGACATAGAGCCAGATGAAAATTGTCCATCGCGCAATCTTTGCGTGACGCGCTAAGTCTCCTTTCGCCGCTCGATAGATGGTTGTGATCACCATCGGTAAATTGACCGCAGCCAAGATCGTATGGGTGAGCAATATAACCAGGTAAACCGGACGAATCCAACCCTCAGCGGTAAACCTCGTCGACCCGAACATGCTGTGATGAGTCAGATAAGAGGTTAAAAACAACGCCGAAACCACGGTGGCGCAGATCATTAGGACCTTATGAAGAGCCTCTTTGCGCGCCTTGATCGAGATCCAACCGGCGCAGAGTAGCACTGCCGCCACACTATTTAAGCTGGCATTGACCGCCGGAAGAAAAGCTCGATCGATATCAAACATTCAGGTTTCCTCACGATCCCTTAGCGGGCTTCCGGAGCAGTCCAATCGCGGCCGATTTTAGGTCGCGGACCTTCAGAGGATCCTTGCTTGAGTAGTATCCGCGGATATGACCCTCGCGATCGACGAGGACCAAGCGGGGGCTATGAGCGAACTGCTCGCCAATCGGCATTGAACCCTCTTTGGCCTCCTCTACAGGGAGCTTAAAGCTCTTGAAGATAAGGTCGTGAATCTTTTCTTTCTTGCCAGTTAAGAAGAACCAGTTACTTGTGTCGGCGCGAGCGCTGTCGGCATACTCAGCGAGGACATTCGCGCTGTCATGCTCGGGATCGACCGTGAAGGTCACGAGCTTTAAGCCTTTGAGGTCGGCGTCGTGGTGAATCTGAGACATGCTCGCGGAGACCTTTTGGCAGGGCCCGCTGCAACGGGTGAAGATAAAGCTGGCAACCCAAACTTCGCCGTTGAGATCGGCGAGGGAGAGCTTCTTACCGCTGCGCTCTAAAAATGTGAAGTCCGCGACTTTGCCCATCTTCTCCGGGGGCTTTTGACGGTGATTCTGGATCACCGAGCGGAATAGAAGCCCTGTTCCCAAGATGATTCCCACAACAACGAAGATAATCTGAGCTTTGAAATTGGACTTTCGAGGCGCGGCCTCCAGGGTCGCTGCGGTCTCAGTCATGATGAAGCCTTCCTTTCAATCTAGTCTCGGTCACTCCGCACTGACGCGACCATGCTTGCAGTCACGAGCGTGAAGAGGCAAAAGCCAATGGTGACTCCCAAGGAGAGAGCCAGGGATGGCAGGTCCTGATAATTTGGCGGACCATTTTCTTCGGCGACGGAAAGATAAAGCAAGCGTCGCGCTCCTGCAACCCCATAGCTTAGAGGATTCAATTTGATGACCCAGGCCAACCAGACGGGCGCTCCCTGACCCGGGAAAAATGCCCCGGATAGTAACCACATGGGGAGCAGAAACACCATCATGATCGCGTGAAAGCCCTGAGTTGACTTCATTCTCCACGCAATGGTAAATCCGAGCCCTGTCAGGGCAAAAGCGATGAGAAAGAGCAGCCCAGCGGTCGCTAGAAATGCGCCCACTCCAATAGGCACACCGGCCATGGGAGCCAAGCACAAAAATAGTAAGGCCTGACCAAATGCGAGGAGGGTTCCCCCCATGATCTTGCCGAAGACCATTGCTGAACGTGGTGCCGGCGACACCAAGACTCCTTGCAGAAAGCCTTCGTTGCGATCTTCGATAATGGAGATCGTCGCGAAAATGGCCGTGAAGAGGAGGATCATGACGAGAGTTCCTGGGAAGAAATACTCCATGTATCCCATCGATCCAAAGTAGTCGCTCTGGAACGAAGCTTCAAAGCCCGAGCCAAAGAGGATCCAGAAGAAGATCGGCTGGCCAAGGGCGCTAAAAACCCGATTCTTCTGCCTTAGGAATCGCACGATTTCCCGCTGGGTTAATGTCCAGGCGGGGAGCACATAACGCTGCATGATCATGACTGTCGCTCGTCCCAGAACTGATGCCCTGTTTTCTTAATGAAGACGTCTTCGAGAGTTGGCCGCCCCACGACAACGGTATCGATGGTGCCGCTAAACTCTTTCTCAACTCTCTGCGCCACTTCGAAGCCGGCGTCGCTCTCCATGCGCACTGTCCGGTCGAAGTGCTTTGGATCCGACCCAGGAACTTCCTTCTTTAGCCATTCGAGCAAGTCTTTGGCTTCGTTGCTTTGGAAGCTCACGACGGACCCGCCAATCTCTCGGCGCAGTTCGTCGGGAGCACCAAGAGCGACGCTCTTCCCCTTGTTTAATATGAGGATCCGGTCGCTGCGTTCAGCGACCTCCATGAGGTGAGTCGTCATGAGAATGGTCATACCTTCGTCTCTAGACAGGGATCGAAGGTAGGTCCAGAGGTCGAGTCGGGCGCCAGGATCGAGGCCGGTGTTTGGCTCATCGAGGATGAGCACCTTTGGATCGTGAAGCAATCCCTTGGCGACTTCAACTCGTCGCTTCAATCCTCCGGAGAGCTTCTCCACGATGTCGTTCTTGCGGTCGGTGAGGCCGACACGATCAAGGAGCTTATCGATGCGCTTTTGAAGGTCGGCGCCGTAGAGTCCGTAGAGATGACCTTGATGTTTGAGGTTCTCATAGACTTTGAGTTTCTTGTCGAGGCTCGGCGATTGAAAGACCACGCCGATCTGTTCGCGGGCTTTTGCTGCGTCGGTGAGGACGTCATGACCGCAGATCTGTGCCTTGCCTTTGCTCGGTTTAAAGATCGTCGAGAGAATTCGAAAGAGGGTAGTTTTGCCGCCACCATTGGGGCCGAGCAAGCCGAAGATCTCTCCCTTTTGAACGCGGAAGGAGAGGGCGTCGAGAGCTTGGACTTCGCCGTAGTTGTGGCTGATGTCCGAGACTTCGACGGTGATATCAGAGATTTGATTCACAGTGCTTTTTCCATAAAAAAAGGAGGGGTTTAGGCCCCTCCTATTTCAAACGTTGTATGGCCCAAGAGATTAGTGATGGGCAGGTTCCGATTCGTCCTTGGGAATGTCCATGTATCCAGAGAGGAATCTAACAACGAAGATTCCAGCGACAATGAATATGAACATAGGGGCGAGGAACTGATAAGACCAAGTGGTCATGTGAACGCGACCCACGTCAGGAGCGAGGAAAGCGACAACGACGAAAGCAAGCACGCCTGTTGGGAGCATTAACATGCGAATCCAGACGCTTTCGTATTTCACGTGCATGAAGAACTCAGCGACGAGGATCATTTTTAGCACGGCGAAGCCAACCAATCCGAGGATAAGGAGGAAGGGAATGGAGGGCGGTGTGATTTGAGTTGGGTAGGCCTTTTCGAGCAATCCTCTGTTGAGCATGACAACATCAGCTTCTCCCATAAAGGCAAAGAAGCTCTTATTGACACCACTTGTTGTGCGAAGGCCAGCAAGCTTTGCAGAGACCTCTTCTTTGTTGAGGACGGTGTTGAAGGCCTCGGCAAGCTCAGGGAGCTTGTCCTCTCCAACAGCGCCCGTGGCAAACTCAACGACGAGGGCGCGTTCTGCTTCACTCATAAGAGTGTAAATACGCTTACCAGGCCGCCCGGTCATGACAAGTTGGTGAGGCTGGAAGACGGGGACCTTCGCCGCGCTTAGTGAGTTGATTTTGCCAAGCGCTTTTTGAGCGTTTGCTACAGAGGCGGCGGCCTTTGCCTTGGCTTCCTCATTGCCCTTTTTATTGAGCTCTGCGGTGTATGCAGCGAGGGCAGCGTTGGCGCCGGCTTGGAGGTTTGACGCCTTTGACAACCGGTCTTTACCTTCGCGAACTTCTTTCAAGAGCTTCGCAGCGTCTGGAGCAAAGTGACCGCTCATCGCTGGCGCTAGGTCAATGGCTCGCAACACGGCTTCTTGACGCGCATATTGAGCGTCAGAAATGGCGTCGAGGTTGCCTTGTATGATGGTGTCTTTGTCTTTCTCAGCCAGTATGGTCTGACAAAGATTTTGCGGTTTGGCCAGTTGCAGGGGCTCCATAGAACGGTCCGTGAGACCGAGGAGGCTGGAGGCCCATCCAATTTCCATCAACGTGAATATAAGTAGAACCCACCAAAGGCGGCCACTACGAGGGTGATGATGTTCGTCCTCGAACTTAGAGATCAGAACTTTGACTTTATCCAGAGGTGTGTCTGTTGCGGTTTGCGCTTCAGCCATAATGATTTCGACTCCTACCTTTTGATTTCAAACCTTGCAATCCTTGGGGCCGCGCAATCCCAAACAGCGCGGCCGGCGGGTTACATGAGGTAGACGAGGGTGAACAACAAAATCCAGACAAGGTCGACGAAGTGCCAGTAAAGGCCAGCGATTTCAAGCGCGCTGTAGTCGTTCTTGTTGTATTTACCACGAAGGGACTGAACCCAAACACAGATGAGGATGGTCACGCCTGCCATAACGTGGAGGCCGTGAAATCCTGTCATAATGAAAAAGGTCGACTGAAAGACTCCCGCGGACGGAACGAAGTTCTCGCTAATGAGAGCCTGATATTCGATACCTTGAATGCCGACAAACATGCCGCCAATAGCAATGGTAAAGAACAGAAATAGATTGCAGCGACCCTGATCGTTTTCCTGAATCGCTTTGAGCGAGAACATCATCGTCACCGACGAACAGATCAGGAAGAAGGTGTTCAGCGCGGTCAAGGGCACGTTCAATTCTTCGGCCGGGGCAGGCCAGCGGTCGGCACCCATACGTAAAACCAAATAGGTACCAATCAAGCCCGTGAAGAACATGATCTCGGTGCCAAGAAACACCCACATTGCAAACTTGCCCATGGTCACCGAAGGTTTCCAGGTAAAGTCCGCCTGGGCGGGGGCTTCCACCGAGGGAGCAGCGCTTTCGCTCATGATCCTATACTCTTTCTAGGTCTACACACTTACTAAATCTAGACTCAATAGCAAAAACAAACAGGGCAGATATACGAGGGATGCTCGAAATAAATTTCTCGCCTGGCGCTTCTCTCGACCTCTCACAAAAATAGTCGTGAAGGTCATATAGAAAAGCCCGAGCAAGATCGCCCCAACTAAATAAACAGGTCCCGCGATGCCCAAAAAGACGGGGCAAAGACTGACGGGGATGAGAGCTAAACCAGTCACCACCATTTGACGGCAGGTGCTTGTTCCATTCTCTTCGACGACAGGCAACATCTTGAGACCGGCCCGTGAATAA
>JARGOJ010000682.1 GCA_029210225.1 Planctomycetota bacterium | reverse complement strand
AGCTTGCATCGGATGCCGGCCTCGTGCCCGACCTTAAGATGGGCGAAGACGAGCCCGTCCAGGGCCCAGAATCGGTCTTCGGCAGGCATACTTTCAGATGCAACGGCCTCGGACAGGAACGCAGAAATTTCTTCCATGTAGCCAAGTTCATGAAATAGCTCGTCGGTAGCCATCTCTACCAAAGGCTTCACATTGCCCAGAGCTACGAACATCCGAAGGAGAAGGAATACCCGTTGGCGATCATGCTCCTTCGGCAGCGCGGTCATCAATAGATCGCGGATTGCTTCTTGTGTTGTCTTGAGCGCGGCAACACCGCTCTCGTTGAGATATGCACGCCCTAGCGGACGGATCGCATCGTGAATCTTGAAGCGATCGACGCCGAAGATTTGAATCGAGCCGCTTGATCGAAGACGGCGATGTTCGCTGGTCTTTGTCGTGCGTCCTCCCCAATACTCCGCTCTTGATGGGAGAAAATGAGGAGGGTGCTGAGGAGGAGGCAGTTAAGTATGGGGCGGGGTTTTCGTGACGCCAAGGCTATAGCTCGCGTTCTTTTTTCGCTCGGTCAGGCCCGTAGAAAACATACTCATCGGGGCGAGCGACTTGTGTTTGTTTCCTGTTAAGAAGAGATCTGAAGAAGACCCCTAGGAAGCCAAAGAGAAAGGCTAACGCGAGCACCGGATAAATCCAATTCACGATCAGCCAGGTCTGGGTGTATTTCTCGAGGACAGCGTGGTTTGGGTTGAGTTTTTGTAGGTCTTGCATGCGAGTGAGAGCGAGGGTGTAGTCGTTCGTTTGGCTTGCTGCCAAGACTTCACGGGCGAGAAGTTCTGCTTCAGCTTGGTTCGCGAGGTCGAGCAAGGAGGCGTTGAAGGCGCGGCCCTTCTTAACAATGGCGCGAAGTTCTTCGAGAGTTCTTGTGTCAGAGGTGACCCGAGCGCGGCGCGGCTTAGATTCCGTGAAATCCACGAGGGACTTGCGAATCCATGCGACCTTGCCCCCGCTGCGGACCGGGATCCATTCTTCGGTGGCTTCGACATCTTCGGCGAGGGGGAAGGTGTCGCCGCGATTGCAGCCGCGTTTCATGGTGTAGAGGTCGCTAGGACCTTTGCGGAGAACTACTTGACCGACTTCTTCGTTGGCGGAGAGAAGAAGGAGCTTGCCATAGACTTTTTTAGATTGAGCCTCGATCTTGCGGTTCTTAGCGAGTTTCGCGGCGGCCATGCATTTTTCAAGGAATGCGCCAGCTTCGCCTCTTCGCCTCTGTTTTTCCAGAGCGAGTCCGATTTCTAAGTAGACTCGGGGGAGGACGCGATTGAGCTGGGGCAGGTTGTTTGGCAGGGTTTCAAGATTCTTTAGGAGCCCACGCCAAAACTTCTCAGCTTCCTTGGGACTCTTGAACTTTTGCAGGGTTTCAATTTTGGTGATGGTGCTGCTGATCACGCGGTTGTATTGGCGTCTCAGGCGACGGCGCTTGGCGTTGATAATGAAGTCGAGGGTTTGCCCGATGAGCTGATCGGGGGGGAGTGTTTTTTGTTGACGCCGGACGGCGTTGGCCTGATCGTCTTGCTCAAGGCTCTCTAAGATCTTGCATAGGGGTTCGATGGCCGGTTTACCCAAGTTGCGAAGCAGCTTCGCGGCGAGGCTGATCTCGGCGATTTGCTTTTCGCTCGCGCCGACCGCGATGTTACTGGCAATCTCAACAACGGCGTCCACTGCTGACTTAGCGTGGGATTGAAGGACCTTCAGGACAAGGTTGCCGAGCTGGGAGTCTGAGTATTTCTTGAAGAGGAGGAAGAGCTTGAAGGCGCGATCACGGTCGACACCGGTGTTCATTTTGGTGAGCAGCCCAAAGACTTGCTTGCGATATTCAAAGGCGTCGGTTTCCCGTTTTTTCTTGATAGGTTGCCCCCGAGCGTCAATTCGATAGACAAAAAGATCTTTGTCATCCGACTGGAGGTCTTGGAGCATGAGGTCGACGGCGATGAGTCCGCATTGGGCGAGGGTGAGAGTGGCTTGGTCGCGAATGGCAACGGACAAGTCTGCCTGTGTGGCGTGACCGAGGACCACGCCGACAAGTCTCTTGTCTTTGTTTTCGATGACGGCTTGGTAGCCCTGGAGGAGGTCGTCTCCCATTTCAACTTTGACGAGTCGCAGACCGATAAAGTCGCGAGCGCGTTTGCTTTTGACGGAGATCAAGTTCCGGTCAGCGCGAGCGATGAGGAGTAGATCGGTGCTGGGGTCGATGTTTTCAACTGTCTTGGACCACTCAAAGACCTCTCCAGCGAAGATGGGCTCGACGCGATAGTAGGGGCCTTCGGCTCCAAGCTTTGGGTTGCCTTCGCGATAGCCTTGAAGTCCGGCGTCGACGAGGACGAAGCCCCGTATGTTGTGACTGATTCGAGCGCGGAAGTGGTAGCGAGCTTTGGAGGCGTTTCGATCACGGAAGCAGTTGATTCGAATCTCGCCATCTTTTGTTGAGATGCGACGGTCCGAGGATAGTTCGCGGCGACGAACCTTCTTTGCGTACTTGTCCCGTTCGTAAGTGACGCGCTCGGTGAACTGGCCTTTGCGCCAAACTCGGAGGATGAACTGTCGTTGATTGAGGGAGACAAGAACGCCCTTGTTCACGGCGACTTGAATCGTGTCTCCGACTTGAACTCGCTCTTTGTCGAAGAAATCCAGCTTGCGTTTGTTGGGGTTGAGGGGATCAATCTTGCCGTTGTCACGATCGGCGGCGCTGAAATTCTTCAGCTTCACGATCATGCCCTTGGGGATCCACTGCGGCGTGCCTTTGTTGGAACCGTCCTCATCGAGGGCTTGGACGGTGATGCTTTGGGCATCGAATTTATCAATGCTGCCGCGGATCTTGCCGTTGAGTAGAACGACATCGCCCTTTTGAAGTGACTCAACGACATTACGAAGCTTCGACTTAAAGGGTATTCGGGCTTTCCCCATTTTCTCTTGGTGAACTTGGGCGCCAACAATGTATCGGTTGTAGATGGTCAGACGGAGACGGGAGCCTTTTTGGCAAAAATACAGCGTCTCTTCAATCTGTTTAATCTTGTCATCGGCGACGCGAAACTCGCCGCCTTCTTTTAGTTGCAGCCACATCCGGCCTTGTTGTCGGAGTGGTGAATCGAGAGTCGCATCAACCTCAAATGTTGTGTCGAGGATAATGATGTCGTGAACTTTGAGATCGCGACGCAAGAGTCGAATGCGTTGACCGCTGGTGACGATACGAAGAGACTCGCGGATGGACTTCAAGTTCACCGAGAGAAGCTCAAAACGCCGTTTATCTTGTAATTCGAGAACGTCTTTATCTAAGCGCGCAAATTGTCCTTCAACAGGACTGTTTGGGTCGTCATCGTCAGCGAACGTAGGCACGCTAAAGAGTGACATTGTCAGGACGACAACCAAAAAAGAATAGCGCGAGACGTTCGAGCGTCTTATCGCTTCCACACCGTGACTCCAAGTATTGATAATAACCATCTTCCAAATGGGCCTTATCCCTAGATCGGCTCATTGTCTCAAAAAGACGACGGAAACGGGAGTTTTTCTAAAGAGATGTCTTCGCGAGGACCTCTGCGCTGACCGGATTCGCGCCCCCGTCGGCGAGTAGGGCCCCAACAAGGAGTTTCATCGCGTGATATCGCCACAGCGGCAATGAATGACCTGCTTTCGCACGAAAATAGGCCCGTTTTTTTAGCAGCTCACCGCTGCTCGGATCGAGCTCGCAATGGATCTCTCCGTCCTCAAAAAGATCAGGCGCGCCGCCTTGCATAATGAGGCGGTGCACGCGGCCAGCAATGCGACCTTCCATAATGGTCTGATCGGACTCTTGCTCCAGCCAGAAACCTTCTAGTTTCGGTGACTCAAGAAAGGTCGATCGATCCTTGAAGAAGCGCGGCTTAACGATGTAAGGGCCGCCATCCTCAGGACAAAAGACATCGCAGTTGCCACACTCATTACAAAAGTCCGCGTAGTTGGCGAGCTGATGGCTTTCCACCACCTGATAGTGCTCAGTCCCAGATACTTCAACCTTTCCGGGCTCGACCACGGAGAGTATGGGTGTGTTCTCTCGTTGGAAAGCATCGGTGGTCAGATAAAAGTTCGCGTTGTTCGGACAGACAGCAATACATTTGTCGCAATTGATGCAATCGAAGAGTTTTAATGTTTTGCCTATTTTTCTCGGGGCTTTGCTGTTCTTTTGAAAGTGGTAGCGAGGGTCCTTCTCGATATCGGAGGCATAGTGAAGAAGGTTGGACAAGGACGCATCGTCGGCGAGATCGGGGAGCATTTCGCTCAGACCCTGGGCCTTCAACAAATCATCGACGGAGCGCTCCTCTCGCCGGGTCCAGGCCTCTTGAAGGGCTTGCTTCTGACCCGCTTTGAAGAGCGCGGAATCGAATCCGTCTTTGCTGTCAAGGGCCTTAGCGAGGATAGCCTCGGGGATTGTGCTCGCCCCGAGCGTCTCCATCTGAGCCTCCAAAGCTTTTAAGTAGCCTTGCATGCGGCCATAGCCACCGGCGCGGAGCAGGTCGGTGCAACTGGTGACTGGGGAGAGACCCGAGAGGACCGCGTCGCTGAAGTTGCTCCTGTCAATCCCTGCAGAGAAGGAGACGCCATACTCATGTTTGAAGCGAGACCGAAAGCGTGCGGCCAGTTTAATCGCCAAAACGTGAAGGGCAGCCCCAGACAGGTACATTGTCGGGAGCGAGAAAAAGCTGTCTTTGTTCTCAACGACGAGGGTGTTGGAGTACTTCACCCCGACTGTTAGATCCTGCTTCTTGGCGACTGAGCCAAGGCGCTGAATCAAGCTCTGTGCACCGTCCCAGCTGAGGTCGTGTTCAAATGCCGACTTGTCGAGCACCACATGTTTATAGCCAAGAGTCTCATTCACAAGACCCTGCACCGCGTCGAAGCCGAGCTGAGTTGGGTTCATCTTCACGACAACATGGACCCCCATATCGCGAAGCAGGAACTCGCAAATCGCCTCAATCTCTTCTGGGGGGCAGCCGTGGAAGGTTGAGAGGGTGATGCAGTTGGCGATTTTGGGTTGGAAGTCGAGGTCGCGGTACTTCGCGAGAGGGCCGGTCAATTCGCTTTTGAGGGCTTCGATGGTCGGGCTCGCGTCCATGAGTCCGTGGATGAAACGCTTGACCTTGTCCGTTTGAATTCCGGCTAAGTCATAGCCAACAGACATATCAAAAAGAGGAAGCTCACCGAGTTGCAGCTCTTCGTTAAGGATTCG
>JARGOJ010000681.1 GCA_029210225.1 Planctomycetota bacterium | reverse complement strand
GATACAGCCACGAATGCTATCGATGTCACGGCGAGCATCCACGAGGACAAAGCGCTTTTCTATGTCTTTGGAGACCTTTGAGAGGTTCAAGACCAAGCCCCGAAAACGACGGCGGGCGGCGATGAGATCAGTCTCCAGGCTTGTCTTTAATGCTTCGGAGTCGTCGGAGATGCTCTCCAAGCGCCGGTAGGCCTCGGCAACCGGCAAGTCGAGGACAAAGACTAAATCGGGGCATGCCTGCGTGTTGTTCAACGTTAAGAAACGCCGGGCTCGGGAGCTTTGCCTGTCTCCGGATGGAAGCGCGTCATAGGCCAGCGGACTAAAAACACTGCCCAAACCCAGGAAGAAGGTCCCCGATAGGGCGTGTTGATGAGCTTTGAGCGGTCCTTCGAAGGTTTGACTGTCGTGGCCCGCTCGCTTTAGATCCCACCGCAAGAGATTTCGCTGCGTTGTCTTCCCCGCTCCCGGGATGCCCTCGAAGGCAATGTATCTCAGAGCGTCTCGGACGATCAAGCCTTTGCTCCGCCCTGGAATATCTCGGACGTCTTCATAACAAATCGGGCAAAAATTCCGCCGTTTGAAGCGTATTGTTAGGGAACTCTCTAGCCCACAAAATTCGCATAGATGCCTGTTTCTGCTCATCTTTAAATCCTCCAATGCCAAGATTAGCACAAAACCTAATAAAAACCTAAATCTTTGTCAAAATTCACATGCAAAGCCTTTTGATGACGCGCAATTGATCTAATATCCCGCTGTCCAAGAAAGGGATTGAGAATGAAAATAGTGATGCCCCTCTCCGATCAGGGCTCGGACCCCACAGAGGTCGCCATCCCCTGGCAAGAGCTGACCAGAAAGGGCCATGAGATCGTCTTCGTCACCCCGGAGGGTCGAAGTGCCTGCCTTGATGAGAGGATGCTCACTGGCGCGGGTCTGGGCCCCTGGCGCTTCTTAAGAGCGAGAGCCGATGCTCGCGACGCCCACACGGCGCTCGTCAAGACAGGGGCCTTCCAAAAGCCTCAGAAATACTCCGAGCTAGAGAACATGGAGTGCGACGCAGTGATTCTCCCTGGTGGTCACGCGCCGGGCATGAAGACCTACCTGGAATCGAAGGATCTGCAGAACTTTGTAGCCAAGGCAATGAAACAAGGGACCCCCGTCGCGGCTATCTGCCATGGCGTCGTTGTTCTGGCCCGGGCAAAAGACGCGGACAGTGGGCAGAGCGTCATCTACGATCGCAAGGTCACCGCGTTGCCAAAGGCTATGGAGATGTCGGCGTGGCTACTCACCGGACTCTGGCTCGGCCGTTACTACCGGACTTACCCAACGAGCGTTGAGGATGAAGTCCGTCAGGCTCTTAAAGATAAAAAGAACTTTGACCCCGGGCCCAATTCACTGTTTAGGGATAGCCCTGCCAAATTGAGCCGAGGTTTTGTTGTCAGAGACAAGAATCTAGTGACGGCACGGTGGCCAGGGGATGCTTACTCATTCGGTGAAGAGTTCTCGAAGATGCTCACGGAATGGAACGAAGCCTCTTAAGTCTTCAGCTTCACGGCCTTACCCTCAATCTCAATGCAAAGCCCAAAGACCTTGCTCTTGTGAATCCAACCGTTAATGAAGCCACGATTATTGCCGATCTGATAGCGATCCTTATCCGTCGCTGTCACCAAGTGCAGGTAGTCATTGCCCCGAACCCGGCACAGCACAATGTCGTCTATTGAAAGTTCTTCGCAAGCCCCAATTGGGCGAACTTTGACCAACTGCCCAGAGGCGATCTTGCCCTTCATAGAATGTCCCCGGGGACGGAAAGCAACAGTCTCTCCCTGCGTCAGTTTCTCAATATAAAAGCGCGCCCAGCCCATTGATTCTCTCCAATCTTTCGAAATTAAAAAACCCCGCATCGCGAACGCGATGCGGGGTCGTATAGATACGCTTAAAAGGCCTACGTCGGGATTGAACCGATATGCACTTGTTTTGCAAACAAGGGCCAGGACCACCTGACATCGTAAGCCATGTTTAATTTCAATCTTTAATACGGATAGCTGAAGTGGGACTTGAACCCACACCGCCTGATCTTCAGTCAAGTACCCTACCAATTGGGCCATCCAGCCATGTGTTCATTTTTAAGTCAAATCAATTCGTCGGTCATTGTTCCTATTGATTTCGTATGAACATCCGATGCTTTTCGTGGTCTGCGCTTGCGCTTGAGCACAATCATGGTTTATCCCCAGTGTTAATGATCAACGATTGTTTTTGTCTGTTTGAATAGGTGTTGAAGGAATCGAACCTTCGCTCTCGCGGATATAAGCCGCGCGCTCTCGACCACTGAGCTAAACACCCGAATAGCAAGATTTAGCTGCCTATTCTGGCGGGAAGCAATTGACAAAATCGCGTCCATTGAATGAGAACGGAGGGACTTGAACCCTCAATCTCCCGATTCGGACTCGAGTGCCTTTCCAGTTCGGCCACGTCCTCGTATTGAAAATCGAGGGAGCTGCGCCGTCGCTGGGATAGAGGCAACGATAGATTTTTAATGATTGGAGACATAGTTCTCACGCATACAGTCAAGAAGTTCTAATTGAACAACCGGAGTCTGCGCTAATAGACCTAAGCCTCGGGGGACCCTGTCAAAGCAGAAAAGAAATTATGGATTGCAGTCGTTACAGGGAATCAAGGACTTCTCGAAGGCCTCATCCCGATTCCGAAGTTTATCCGGCGTGGACTTCGCCTTGGCAACACGCTTGCACTTCGGCCTATGGAAATATCGAGAGCGCTGATAGGACAAGTAGTGATCTTCGACGTCTTTCTCCAAAGCCCAGAAACCTCGCTTCTTGGCCCTCGCCGTTCCTTGCAAGGTGACCAACAGCTCAGTGTGGCGGGTGTTGGGCTTCCACTCTGAGTGGTAGCCGTAGCCGTTACCCACCATCCAACCATTAATGAAGACTCCGTCGTAAAAGACATAAGCGAGAACGCGCTTGTATCGATCGGACTTCTTTTCGTCGAAGCTAAGCGTGACAGACTTCCCTTCGACCCTCCTCTTCAGTTGAGCGGTCGCGCTTTTAGCCTCGACGGATGACCCTCCAGGAGCTTGAATGCCAAGCAGGCGGAGCTTACGTCCATCCCCAAGTAACAGCGTATCGCCGTCGATGACCTTCTTGACCTCGACTGTCTCCGTCTCCCCAACAGGATCAAAGCTCAACCCGAATGTATCGTTCGAATCCCCAGGAAGACTTGGAGTCTTCGGAGCCTTGAAGTTGGGTCTCTTGACCTTCAGAGTCTCGACTTTCCCAATCGGCTCGTCGCCTGTCTTGGCGTCTTTCACGGGCTCTTTCTGGGCGATCTTCAGGCTCTTCTTCGATTTGACCTCAACATCCCCAGAATCTTGGATAATGAAAGCCAAGGGCAAAATCAGGGCAATGAGGAGCACACCGATCATTGTGATGGCAACCCAAGTAACCTGTTTCTTATCGATTCCGACCGGCTGAAGATTCGGAGTCGAATTCATCCGGCGATTGCTCGCACGCTTTGATTTCATAGCCTGGCCAAACTTCGACTTTCAATTCTGAACAGCTATAGTTTGCCACAGAGCCGCCACCTCACATCCAACTATAAAGATGAATTGCCTAAAACTTTAACATTCCCTTATCCAACTCCCCCCTAGTTCCCCAATCAAGGACCCACAAAGCCTAAATAGGAAACGCCTCCAAACATCGCCTGTGTCGCACACCCAATCCGAGAGCCTGGAGAAGTATAGGTCAAGCTTGCCTTGTCCCTGAAGATATGGGAAACAATAAAAACAAACAAATCCAACTTCGCTTATTAGAGTTTCCCGATCTCTTCAATGGCTTGATATCTCAGCCTCGCTCCCTTGATTTCTTTTTTATCGCCATGATAATTAGCGCTATGACCAAGCCCGAGCCGAACCTCTCCCAGTCACCCCAGGACCACCCATGAAGCGCCGTGAACTCAAAGCCATGGCCAAGCTCTGGAGCAGCCCTGGTCTCTGTCGCTGGGAGCTGTCTCAAGAACTAAAATGGCGCCCCAACACCCTAGGCGACGTCGTTCGATCCTTGCTCCAACAAGAGATCCTACGAGAAGGCAAGCCCACCCTGACCAACGGGCGACCTAAAACACCGCTCTTCCTCAACTCCGATTCACGGTATGTTCTCGGCCTCACGGTCACCCCATCCCGAGTCGAATGTGCCCGGATCAACCTCCTCGGTGAACTCGCCGGTGAGAAATTTTACAAGTCAGTTGAGAGCCCAAAGCGCATCGACGTGACCACCCGAACTCTCTTCGAGCGGACCCTCACCCCAGATTGCCTCGGCGCGGGGGTCGTCATTGCATCAGAGCTTCACGACGCCACGTCGGTGGGGCCTCTTGTCACTGAGTTGCCGACTAGACTTGAACACGCCTTGAAACAAGCAGCTCCGAGCTGCGCTGTCACTGTGGCGCCTCCGTGGCGTGCGCTCGCCGCTCGGGCTCTTGTCTCCAATGGTCCCAATGAACGGCTGCTTTTTCTGTATTTAGGCAAGCAAAGCATCGACTCTTTGATTTCCAATGAGAAGGGGGTCCTCAAATCACGACCCCTGGGAGAACTGCTAGCACACAGCCAAGAGCTGGGTAAAGCTCAAACCGTGAACGATGCATGGTCCGATTTTCAAACACATCCCAAGTCCAGATCCACGGACACAAAACTCCTTACGGATATACTGGACGTCCTCTGCTTCTCCCTCGCCAACGTCTTTGTGCTATTCGATTTGCGACGTCTCGTAGTCGGCGCTTCCCCTGATGTCTCCGCTGATTTTTCCCGTGCGCTCATCGAGTCGTGGACGCGACGCTCTCCGCGCTTGGAAAAGATTGAAGCCGCTGAGTTCACACCGTCCACGATCGATAGCACCAACGACGCTGGTTTTCTCGCCCTTGAAGACTTACTGCTCTAGCCACCCAAGTCACACACTGATTTCCCTGCTGATTCCGCTATCTAGTTTTCACGATTGCGTTAATATGGAATTCGGAGAGGACCGAAACTGGAATGAAAGACTACGAGGTTGGCGACTCTATACCCCTTGATGAATTGGATACGACCACGAATCCAGAGATCACTTTGGTTCTTGGCGACCCGAAAAGAGACTCTGAACAGACCGGTTCGATAGGTGTGTTTTCTCTATTCATGCTCTTTGTCATCTTGTTCGCGCTTTTCTGGGGCACGGGCGCCCTGGTCTCCTATTTCCAGAAGCGCCAGTTCATGTTGCGCACCAGCAGGGTCCGGTTGATT
>JARGOJ010000680.1 GCA_029210225.1 Planctomycetota bacterium | reverse complement strand
ACAAGAAGAATTGGCTCAAGAGTGGTTACTATCGGCGAGATAAACCCAGTGATCAAGACCTGGAAAGGCTCCGTGAATTCCTCAAGAAAGACCTCACGAAAGACCCTCAGGGTTGGGGCGCGTTTAATTCTTTCTATCTGCTCAGTCAATACAAAAGCCTCGACAAGAAACTCCTCTCCATTCCTCACAAAGACAAGAGCCTCATCCGTCGTGCCGCTATGCTCGAAGCCCTTGGTTATGCCCAAGATGACCAGCTCATTGAAATCGCGAAGGTCTTAATTCCTAAGTCCCAAAAGATCGGGAACAAGTATCAAAAGGCTATCATCACCGAATCCCTCGCCTGGGCTGTTGCCCGCTACTGCTCTCAATGGTATCGACCAAAGCCCGTACCGAAGAAGCCGGTCAAGAAGCCCGTTGTCGGCAAAGCAAAACCAGGAGACAATGCAAAACCCGGTGACAAAGTAAAACCGGGAGATAAAAAGCCTGTCTCAGTCAAGCCTAAGCCCAAGATCCCAGCAAAACCCATTGTCAAGAAACCAAGTCCAGAAGAAATCGCACGGAAGAAATCGGCGACAGAAATTCTCCTTCTCATCATTGACCTCGTCGACAATAGAAAGCTCTTGGAGCGGACTCGCCGAGACCTCAGCCTGGCCTTGCAGTATTGCTTCGGTTCGAAGTTTGCCTATGAAGACCCGGAGAGCTGGAAGGCCGAACTGCTTCGGAAAAAGACCACGGCGCCTAAGTCGGACACCACTGTAGTTCGTTTCATGGGCATCGAAGATCGCGGCAAACGCATCGTCTTCCTCCTCGATGCCAGCGATTCGATGCTTAACCCCCTGACAGACGCCGAGAAGAAGGCGCTTGAGAAACTACTCCCCAAAGCATCTTCGAAGAAGAGCGTCACTCGTGGAACTCGCCCCTGGGACAACATTGAAACCCGCTTCGACGCGGCGCGCTTACACCTACAGCACACGCTTCTAAACATGAGTTCGAAAGTTAGCTTTTCTGTCGTCCTCTTCGGCAATGATGCCGAGCTGCTCTCAGTCACTCCAGGTTTCATGAAGGCCTCTAAACGCTCTGCGTCCGTCGTTATGAAGGAGCTGTGGGACATCAAGGCGGGTCCGAGCAATACCGCACGTCCACACGGCACTCTGAAAGGACAAACCAACATCTATCAAGCCTTCGCCCTGGCCTTTCGCATCGGCAAGAGAGGCGAGCGCAAGTGCGCTTACCCCTATGTTGACAAGAAACTCTACTTTGAAGGCGCAGAGACCATTTACCTCCTCAGCGATGGCAAACCCACGAGAGACGGCTTCTCCGGGCAAACACCAAAGATGAAGACTGGTGGCTACTGGCTTGAACCCTATGAAGGCGAAATCACAGATCCAGAAACAGGCATCAAGCGAAAGATAAAGCGAGACAAGCGAATTTTCGTGAAGGAAGAGGTGCGCCAGTATACTCATGGGATTGGGCCGTACAATCAATACGACCTGCTCATCGGTGAAATCGCTCGAATGAACATGTTCCGCAAGGTCGTCATTCATGTCATTGGTTTAGGCGAAGCCGATAAGCTCTTGCCCAAGAGAATTGCCGAGATAGGCCGAGGGCGCTGGATTCACGTCAGCGACCAATAACCGCCTCCGTGTCCCTATTTTTTCGAACTTTAGCAGCTCACTCGATCATTGCTTTCCCGTGTTCTCTCTTCGTGGTAACCTTGCATCGTTAATAAGGTTCTGAAGTTCATGGAGTTAGACGGATTTCCTCCGATGATCATCCAAGACGAAAATAGCGCTGAGAAGTGGCAAGATCTCCTCCGTGAGAATATCCACCTCAAAGAAACCGTCCAAGCGATGCGAGACAGGCTCGATCGCCACGTCGTGGATTCCGAGGAAGAAATTCAAACCGTCGTCGTTCAGTCGTCCCAAGAAAGCAGGCACCTTCGAGATACGACCCAGGAACTTCGCGATTCTCTGGAGCGCCTCCGCCTCGAAAAGGATCAATCGATCCGAAGCTCTCTGCGAGAAGCAGAACAGGACCGCGCCCAACTTTGTCAGACCATCTCCGCGCTCAGAGTCGAACTTGAAAAGGTCCGCTTGGATCGCGACGAGCAGCTTCAAGTTGCCGGACGAAACGCCGACAAAGAAGCCAGCGTCCTTAGAGATACAGTCCAAGCTCTACGCAACGAGCTGGAAGAAATCAAAATCGCGAAAGAGATTGAGATCACAGACGCAGTCCGCGAAGCGAATCTGGATAACGCCCATCTCAAGAAAACCTCTGTAGCCCTCAGGGACGAACTCGAAAAGGTTCGCCTCGACAAAGAAACCAAAATCCGCGACGCCGTTCGCAACGCGAATCGAGAGAATGTTCAACTCCGAGAGACCTCTCAGGTTCTCCGCCTCGAGCTCGAAAAGATACGCATCGATAGAGATCAACAAATCCAAGATCGAGAGCTCGCTGCAAACCGTGACACCACGCTTCTCAAAGATACAATCTCCGCGCTTCGGGATGAGCTTGAGGTCGTGAAGATTGAGAAAGACACGGATGTAGAAAACGTTCGTCGCGAGGCCAATCTTGAGAACCTCCATCTCAGAGACACGGCTCAGGTCTTACGCGACGAGTTAGAAAAACTTCGTCTCGATAAGAGCCAACAGATTCGCGAAGCGCGAACAGAAGCAAGGAAAGAAGCGGAGCTGCTCAAAGAGACTGTCCAGGTCCTCCGTGACGAACTTGAGCAAATTAAAATACGCAACGAAATTGAACTTCAAGATGCGGTCCGAGAATCGACCTTAGAAAATCAACACCTCAAACAGACCTCTCAAGCTCTACGAATTGAACTTGAGAAGGTGCGCCTCGACAAGGAGACAGAGGTTCGCGACGCCGTTCGCACCGCCAATTTAGAGAACGTCCAACTTCGCGAAACCTCTCAAGTTCTCCGGGACGAATTGGAAAAGATGAGGATCGTCCGGGAGGGAGACCTTAAGGAGATACAGAGGACGGCAGATCTTGAGAAGGCGCAACTCCGAGACACCATATCAGCGCTAAGGGACGAACTCGAATCCGTAAAGTTTGAAAAAGAGAAGGAGATTCAGGACATTCGTCGGGATACAACCCAAGAATCGACCCACCTTCACCAGACTGCACAAGCCCTACGAGACAAACTAGAGCGCGTTCGCTTGAACCAGGGTCAAAAAATCAAGGATGCTGTTCGACAAGCCAAAGACGACAACACGCAGCTCGTTCAGACAGTCCAAGTGCTTCGGGAAGAACTCGAAAGGGTTCGCCTGGAGAAAGATCAAACGGTGCGTGATGTTGAACAAATTGCGAAACTTGACAATAAGCAGCTCCACGACACGCTTCAGGTTCTGAGGGATCGTCTCGAAGCCATCCGCGGTGACCATGAGTCAGAACTGCTTGATTTACGCCGTGTGGCCGACAATGAAACGAAGATCCTCAGAGAGACCATTGAAACTCTTAGAGAAGAACTCGAAGCCCTACGCCTTGACTGTGACCAAAAGGTTCGACAAATTGTCAACGATACGACCACGGACACACGGCAAATGAGAGACACTATACAGGCGCAACGCGACGAGATCGAACACGTCCGATTGCGCTATGAAGACACAATACTCGCCCTAAAACGGCAGAACAAGTCCGACTTGGAACACCTAAAGCAGACCATTGTGGTCATGAGGAATACACTTGAATCCAAAGCAAACTGATCGAATTACCGCTCAGCGATCCCTGCTAAGGATTGAGCAAGGACTGAGAGACGGTCGGATTAACGCCGAACTGTTACTCATGGTCTCCAATAAATTGGCAGCAACCCATTCACTTGAAGAACAAATGAATGTGATCGTTGAAATTGCCAAGGAGGCGACGAAGTCTGAGCGAGGATCCATTTTCCTCAACGACACATCAACCGGGGAACTGTACGCTCGCATTAAGCATAAGAACTTCCATCGGGAGGTTCGCATCCTTAATACGACAGGAATCGCCGGCGCCGTCTTCACTGATAAGAAAGGTATCATCGTCGCCGACCCATACTCCGACGCTCGTTTCAATAAATCGGTCGACAAAATCACAGGCTTCAAAACTCGGAGTATCCTCGCCGCTCCTATTCGCACTATCGGCGGCGACGTGATCGGCGTTGTTCAATGTCTCAACAAAGAAGGCGGCGACTTCGAACAATACGATCTCGACCTCCTCGAAGCGATGTCCACCCAAGCCTCCATTGTCTTACAGAGCACACTCTACATCGTGAAGATGGAGCAGCTCCGGGACCGAGAAGCTGAGTTCCTTGACCTCGTCGCGGATGTGTCCTCAGAGATTAAGCTCGGCCCTCTGCTCCAGAAGATTATGTCGGCTGTCACGCGAATGCTCGACTCCGATCGCTCAACGCTCTTCCTTAGCGATGAGAAGACGAATGAGCTGTATACCGAAGTCGGACAGGGCTTGGGCGCCGTTAAGATTCGCTTGCCCAATAGCGCCGGTATCGCCGGAAACGTCTTCACCACCGGCAAGACAATCAACATCCCCTACGCTTACGCCGACCTGCGCTTCAACCCTTCTTTCGATAAGAAAACCGGCTACTTCACTCGATCGATCCTCTGCGTTCCTGTCAACAATAAGGAAGGCAAGCGAATCGGAGTGACTCAGGTCCTTAACAAACGCGGTGGATCCTTTACCGAAGAAGACGAAGCCCGCCTCAAAGCCTTCACAGCGCAGATCTCTATCGGCCTCGAAAACGCGAAGTTATTCGAGGACGTCCAGCGCATGAAGAACTACAACGAGAGTATCCTCGAATCGATGTCCAATGGCGTGATCACAGTCGATAGTAACGGCGTGATTGTCACTTGTAACGCAGCCGGACTCCGCATTATCGGCGTGCACCAAACAGAGATCATCGGTCACAAAGCCGAAGACTTCTTCTCGGGAGAGCACAACGAGTGGATTCTCGAAAAGATGGAAAAGGTTCAAGCCGAGAAAAGCTCCGACATCGCCATGGACGCCGAGCTGCTCTTTGGCAAAGAGCCCGTCTCCGTCAACCTCACGACCTTGCCATTGTCGGGCAAAGACGATTCGATCCTTGGATCGCTCTTGCTCATTGAAGACATTAGTAGCGAGAAGCGCGTGAAGTCAACCATGGCGCGCTACATGGACCCGGTCCTCGCCGACCAGCTGCTCGGCAAAGGAGAAGACATCCTTGGCGGTAAGAGCCAGGAAGCTACGCTGCTCTTCTCTGATATCCGGAGCTTTACAACCCTCACCGAAGAGCTTG
>JARGOJ010000679.1 GCA_029210225.1 Planctomycetota bacterium | reverse complement strand
TCTTACTCTCCACCACTGAAAGTGGGGGGAGTCAAAGGCACGAAGTGGCTTTGGTAGGGGGGGATCGCAATTCCAATTTAGCCCCCCGCAAAATAGTCCGAAAATTCGTTATGCTCTTACTCTCCACCACTGAAAGTGGGGGGAGTCAAAGGCACGAAGTGGCTTTGGTGGGGGGGATAGCAATTCCAATTTAGACCCCCACCAAAAGTCGCTGCGCTTTGCTTGCGCCTTTTGACTCCCCCTACGGCTTCGCCGCATGGAGAGTATGGTCCTTGCTAATATTCCGCAGGTCCCTAAAAACCAACGATACAAACCATTGAGAATCACCACCTTCTATAGAGGCTTCAAGCCTTCCGATTCGACAATGTGAGCCTTCACCCTTTTCCATGCTCCGCAGAAGAAGCTTATACATCCTCAATCTCACCACCGACAAGCTCTTCAAGCTCTTCCACTTTATATTTCTTGCCGTCTTTATCCGTCCATAAATCCGCATCGACACGCTCTAAAACCAAACGATTTACGATCTTCTTTGCGCTGGCTTGCTCGCTGATATCCTTCACCTTTTGCATTCGGCCTTCGGAGAGTCGGCTTCTCTGGCCTTTTACTGTCTTTCCCTCTCCGCCAGGCTTCTGTCGCTCCAACATCATGAGGATTGGAATGGCGATGGTCTCCAGTCCGACGATAATCGAGATCACCCCGAGGAACATAAAAAAGCCCACATCTCGAATCCCACCGGCAACCGCCGCTGAGATAAGTGAAGAGAGAAAAAGAATAGAGGCTGACGCCGTCGGTTGAGTCCATTGAAACTTCGGCGCGAGATTAGCCAAGCCAAGCAAACAAGCATGAGAAAGACCAATGGAAAAGACGATCCCGATGATGGTCAATTGCCAATAGCCGCCGTCCGTAACCTCAGCTAAAACTCCACCTATACAAAGCAAGGCGCTCAAGATAGAGATCCCAATTCCAGGAAAGGCAAGTACAAGTTGTCTCTTCTTCTCCGCCGCTGCAGCGCACGAGAGCGCGCTAATGCTGGCCATCGAAATAGTCAGACAAATGAAGAGGATTTTGAACTGAGCTTCACCACCCCCCGTGAGTATCGAACCGATCCCCATGAGCGCCGTCAAAACGAGAAACACTAAGAATGAGTAGAGCAAGCTCTTCTTTACTTTTACGTAATCCATGAAACGTCCTAAAACAAATTGTCGATCGCTAACCCTCGAGATTCTAAACCCAGTTAAGAAAAAGTCGAGATGAGGATTTCCTAATCAATCATTAAGCAGAGCTTAATAAGCACAAGGGTCTCTATAGCCTTGTTACTTGAGGAAGCAGCCTCTCTCAACTGGCGCTCACCTCTCCTTTTTTTGTATAAATGAGTGAGATGAAGCTCTGAAGAGGCGAGGAGGATAGACTTTGCAAGCGAGCGGCGCACCCATCACCCCTGGGGACATCGAACAGCTTAAGAACTCGACCAAGCACGACTGGATCAAGGGTCGAGTCGTCGCGGGGAAGTATCAAATTCTCAGCGTCATCGCTGCGGGGGGCATGGGCATCGTCCTCAAGGCCCAGCATTTACAACTCAATGCCCCGGTCGCCGTCAAGTTCAGCTTCGACTCGAAGAGCAGCAGCGCTGCCCAGCGCTTTCTCAATGAAGCTCAGGTGCTCACAAAGCTTCGTCACCCCGGAGTCGCTCAAGTTCTCGATGCTGGAAGCGAAGCCGGAGCCCTCTTTTTAGTGATGGAATTCATAAACGGCCAGAGCTTGCTCGCGGCCGTCAAAGACTCGTATAAATTGACGGGGGAGGGACCCGAACTCGAAGAGCTGTTTCAATGGCTTCAAGGAATAGCCGACGCCCTCGATTATTGTCATAGTCAAGATGTAGTCCACCGAGATCTCAAACCAGCCAATGTCATCGTGCGAAGTCGCGACAATCAGCCCATCCTCGTCGACTTCGGATTAGCGATGTGGGAGTATGAAAACGACCCACAAAAGAATAGCTTGACCCAAACAGGCCAAGTATTAGGTACTCCTCACTACATGGCTCCGGAACAAGTTGAGAACCACTCCGACTTCGGAGACATTGGTCCCGGCTCGGATGTCTGGGCCCTTGGAGCCATTCTCTTTTACTGCCTCAGCGGCCAAACGCCCTATCCTGAAGGCCCCGCCATACAGTTCTATCGTCACCTAATGCTCGACGACCCTCGCACGCTCACTGACGTCAAGCAAAGCGTCTCTTCGGATATCAGCGAATTCTGCGCACGTTGTCTTACGCGACAGTCAGATCTGCGACCAAGCATGGCGGAGTGCCGCGACTTCTTTGAAGGGTATTTCCAAATCGCAGAAACAGGCAGCCGCAGAGGGCTCTATGCCTCAATTTTCCTCGCGTGCCTCGCTCCCGTCGTCATTCTCTCGCTCTATCTAGGCCTGTCCAATTCGCCCCCAAAGAAAGCCATCTATGACTTTGGCTCCTCTGAATCCCCAACAAAAGAACGCACGACGATCATATCGGGCAAGGTCAACAAGAGCATTAGCTCGGTCAAAGTGGGTAAGGACCGCTGCACAATTGAAAATCGAAGCTTTGAGAAAAAAGTTCAATTAACTGAAGGCGAGAACACTATCCACATCACAGTGAAGAACCGTGAAGATCGGAGCCTCGACAAAACCGTCACGGTCGTCTGCGACCTAAGTCCGCCGCTCATATCCGTCGACAACAAACAATGGGAGGGATTCACCGTTCTTGAAGCCGGAGACGATCTAACGGGAACGATCAAAGACTTAACGACAGTGACCTTCTCTATCAACGAGAGAAAAATTGATTTGAGCGACCTCAATCAATTCAGATGGCGATGGCCAAACACGAACACGCTTCAGATCATAAAATTGCGCGCTAAAGATGCGGTCGGCCACAGCACGACCCTTGAATTGACAGTGATCACCAGGGACTTAATCAAGTCGTTTCATAAGATTTTCCAAGAGGCGAGCGTCCTCGCTGCTAAGAATGAAAAGGCCAGCAAAACAAAGGCTCTAACATTGCTAAGCGATCTGATCAAACGCTATCGGGGAAGCAAGCTGCTCCCCAAGGTCTATCGACTGCGCTATCGCGTCTACAATGATTTGAAGGATAATGAGCAAGCTCTGGAGAGTCTAGATATGGGGGTAGAGCTCTGCAAGAAGCTCTTTCAAGATAAGGATGACTCGGATCGAATATACTCGGATCTTCACTCCCTTCGAGCGTCTTGCCGTCTCTGGAAATTTAGAAGATACGAAGAGGCCGCACAAGACTACAACCGAGGTTTGGAGCTAGACCCGAGCAAGACAGGCGACAATCCAAACCTAGCTCATTGTTATCGCCGAATGGGACAAGTCGACAAAGCCTTAGAGATACTCAATCTAAGCGTTAAAAATGGATATAACATCTGGTCCGCCTACATTTACCGAGCAGAGATACAGGACCAGCAAAAACGATATAAGGCGGCGTTGCGTGACTATGAGAGCGCGCTGAAGCGCAAACCCGAAGATCCTGGCGGTAAATGTAGGCCTAACATTCGCAAACTCAAGGAGAAGATCGCAAAAGGCGAAGGAGTCGATTGAAAGCACAGGCTCTGATTGCCCTCTCGCATTCTTCCAAGGTCTCTATTACTATGGTCCTTAGTCATGAGCGGAAAGTAAGAAATGGGCGAAGAAAAGATTCCTTGGGGCCGAAGACTCACTTTTGGGGCTGTTGCTATTGTATTAGGTTCAGTCACGATCTTTTTAGTGATTAGCTTCCTCTACGCCTCACTCAACAAGAGTGCCGACCACGCCAACTCTCAAAAGTGCGCATCGTCCAATCTTCAGTCAATTGGAATAGCCTCTATCATGTATTCCAACGACAACAACGGCTCTTTCCCTCACGGGGTCGCCCTGAAAGCCGACAATGACGAGGTCGCCGTGTCAAAGATCTATCGAAGCTTCATCAGCCACAAATACCTGGATAATCCAGAATCCTTTATCTGTCCCAATTCCAAAGGCCGCTGTTCTCCCATCCGGCCCACACAAGAAATCTATGACAATCCCAAGCTCTGGCATTGGGGTCCATGGAAGAAAACTGCGAAAGCTCAACCCCCCGGACTTAAGGACCCGCCGCTCTCCAAGAACACAGAGTTATCTTATACCTGGCGCCGCAAAGCCCTCAAAGCGAAGACCGCGCGATCAACCAAAGTGCTCGCTTGCTGTAAAGAGCCTCACGTTTATATGGGTGGAGTCAATGTGCTCTTTGCGGATGCTCATATCGAGTTCATATACTATTCCGATCCACGTTATGACACACTCACTAAGCAGCTGGTCGGGGCACCCAAGAATCCCCTCGACGAATAGATTCTTGCCGTTCAATTCCATTCAGGATCAACGACAATTGCGACCCCAGTTGTTCCTAATGTCAACTTCGTCTTCACTCTCTTTTAGGAGCTTCGTCCATGTTGAAACAAAGTCTCGTCTTGTTCTTCGCCCTGATCACACCTGCGGGATTCGCCTGCGCTGAAGATGTCTTAGCGGTCAAGGAGAGAGGAGAAGGACTGCATAAGGAAACTGGAGCGCTCTCAGACGGGACAACGGTACGCTATACCGTCTTGGTACCAAAGGGTTACAAGGCTGGGAAGAAAGGCCAAAAGAAGCTGCCCTTGGTGCTCGCGCTTCACTACGGCGGACGAGTCACACCCTTTTATGGTGCGGGCTTAGTCAAAGGCCTCATCGGACCCGCTTTCAAGAAGCTCAACGCCATTATTGTTGCCCCGGATTCTCTGGGATTTGGTTGGCGCGGCGGCAAGGACGAGAAATACGTCTTGGCTTTACTTGCGGGTATTGAGAAGGCTTATTCCGTGGACAAGAAGCGAGAGATCGTATCGGGATTTAGCATGGGAGGAATGGGATCCTGGTATTTCGCCGGAAAATACCCGAAGCGCTTCTCCGCGATGGTCGCCGTGGCTGGGCGCCCGCTCTCAAAGAACATTAAGATTCCAGTTTTTGCGATTCACTCAAAGATTGACAAGGTCGTTCCCTTTGCTCCGACTGAGGCATGGATGAATGAACTAAAGAAGAAGGGACACAACGCCAAGTTACTAGTCTTGGAAGATTTGAAACACTATGAAGTAAGCAAGTATATCCCCGCCACAAAGAAATCCGTCGCCTGGATTTTAAAGGTCTGGAAAAGCGCTGACAAAGCCAAAAAACCAAGCAAGAAACGCTTCTATTAACAACGAATTCAAGCGTCTACAATTCCATCAGGTTTCAATTCCATGATGAGTTTAGTGATC
>JARGOJ010000678.1 GCA_029210225.1 Planctomycetota bacterium | reverse complement strand
CAGGGTCTAATCCTTCTAGAAAACAAAGAGCGCATGGCCACCAGCCCCGACGGCCACGGCGGCGCACTGACGGCCTTGGAAGACGCCGGTGGTATGGAATGGCTCAAAGGACGGGGCGTCGAGCACCTGTCCTACTTTCAGGTCGACAACCCCCTTTGCAAGGTGCTTGACCCGGTCTTCCTTGGCTATCACATGCTCGAAGAATCTGAAGCATCAAGCAAGGTCGTGGCGAAAGAGGACCCCTGGGAGAAAGTCGGGGTTCTTGGATACAGCGGGCCTATTTTTCGAGTGATTGAATACACAGAACTCACCGATGAGGACCGCTTACTTCGAGATGAAAAAGGCCGCCTCGCCTTCCGGGGAGGCAGCATCGCGAATCATGTATTTAAACTGGATTTCTTAGCGCGCCTGCTCGGGGACCACGAGGGCCTGCCCTACCACCTGGCGCATAAGAAGGTTACGACCATTGATGAAGATGGAGACGAGCTCATTCCCGAAGAGGCCAACGGCTATAAGTTTGAGCGCTTCATTTTTGACACCCTGTCGGAGGCGGCGAACCCCTGTAGCCTTGAGGTTCGCCGGGAGCATCAGTTCGAGCCCCTAAAAAACAAGGACGGCGCGAACTCAGCAGAGACCGTTCACCGAGCCCTCGTTGAATATTATGCCGCCTGGTTTGAAGCGGCTGGAGTCAAGGTTGAGAGAGACGAGGTAGGGCGCAGCTTAGTCGAGTGCGAAGTGAGCTCGTTGACAGCCCTAACTCTTGAGGAATTTCGTCATAAAGTCGCCCAGGGATTGGTGATCAGAGAAGAGGACGGCAATCTGTACGCATAACTGGTAACCTTTCGGGGTCGAAAAGGCACTTTCACTCTGAGCGGAGCTCTGGGACATGAACTTCAGAAGAACGACGCGCTTGCGTCTTATGAAAACCGCCGTGCTTGAAAATCCGGAGTCGGATGCGGACGCTGGCAGTGAAGCAGAGGGGCTCTTCGTTCAAGGCTTAGCCTGCCTTCTTCATCAACAAGACTTTAAGGGCGCGCTGGAGAAGTTTCGCGAGGCCCGTGACCTCTTTGAAGATCCCTCCGAACAAGCTGTTTGCCTCATTGAAGAGTCCCACATCCACAGCTTGCTCGGTCGCAGCGATGATGCCATTGAGGCCCTACGCCAAGCGCGACAGCTCCTCCCAGAAGAGCGCTCCGAACTTCGCGGTGAAGCGAGCTTTGTTCTCGCTCGCCTGCTCTCTGGAAAGGCCGACTTCGACGCCGCTCTGGCTCAACACTTTGAGTCAAAACCCTACTACGAGCACCGTGAGAACCTGAACCTCTCCGATTACTTCGGCTTCGAGACTTGGATTCAGGAAAAACGCGCCGACTTCCAAGGTTGGGCCACGGCGGTTCACTCCCTGGTCACGATGAACCCCGACAAGCTCGCGCTCAATCGAATCCCTCCGGACAACAAACGGACTCGGGCGCGCTGCGATGGCATTGTGGCGGGTCTGGATACGCTTATCGAAACCAGCGACGATCTCGCTGCGAGGGAGTGGGCACGAGCGCTCAAGGCGATGACTCTCTATATTGCTCGGCAACCTGAAGACGCCCTCGCTATCCTTGGAAACATAGGCCCAGAGCACCGCAATGACTTCATGGATCACCTCACTGGGAAGTGTTTACTTCGCCTCCAACGCCCGGAGGAAGCCTTGCTCTTGCTGGAGAGAGTCGCCGCAGAACGCAGCTACTTCGATCTCTCTCTAGACCTGGCCATGGTTTACGAGGTTCTAGGCAAGTATGAAGAAGCCCTGGCCTACTATCAACGCCTCGGGGAGTTAGACCCCGAGCAGGTCTTGCCCATAGCCCGGGAAGCCTTACTGAAAGATTCATTGAACGACAAGGTCGCCGCCATGGAGGCCTATCAGCGCCTCACCGAGCGCGATCCGAAGAACCGTGCGGCGCTCTCTCGCCTGGCTCTTCTCAACGCGGAGCTGGGCCGCGATGAAGATGCGCTCCAGTGGCTGAATCGTGCGCTCAAAGGGACCGGCCCCGAGCCAACCCTACTCATCGCAAGGGCGCGAGTGCTGCTCAGGCAGGGCGAGTTAAAAATGGCTCTGAGAGACGGCAACCGGGCTTTGGAGCTTCTCGAACCGTTGATTGTGAATCGCGGAGAAGAGGTCACTGTTCCAGCTCCTGGGGCTGACGATGCGCCGGCTCCGGCTGGAAATCCTGAGGCTGTGGGGGAGGCTCGCGGGCGAATGGCTGAGAGCGCAACCAAGCTCATGGCTCAGGGACGACTTATCCTCGCTCAGATTTACCATGGAATGGGGCGCGTTGATGAAGCGGAGGAGTTCGTTGATTATGTGTTGGCGGAGCTTCCGGAGAATGAAGAGGCCCAATTGCTTAAGGGCGACTGTGCTCGGGCCAAAGGGTCACCGAGAGATGCGGCGGACAGCTACAAAAACCTCATCGATCAAATCCTCTGTGACACCCTTCTCCGGGATGGTTTAGCGCTGTCTATCGAGGGACGTTTTAGTGAAGCGCTGGTCAAATATCGGGCGGCCTATGAAAAATTTCCGCGAAATTGGAAGGTCTTTTACAACGCGGCGCTTGCTTACACCCAGCTTGGGGAATTTGATTCGGCTGTGAAATACCTAGCCATTGCTCGTAAGATCAATAAGGATGTATGGGCGATGGTGGACGACGAAGCTCAATTTCAACACCTCAGGGAAAGTGAGCTTTATGAACGCTTTCACGGGGAAGGTTGAGCCTGAATGAGTTATGATCTAAGTTCGTGATCGATTTTGGGGTGAAGGCTGGTAAAGCGTTCCTTTATAGATCGTGAGAGTTCTAGTTTCGGAGTGATGATGCGCCGCGTTGTGTTGGTTTGCATATTGAGTATGGGCTTGCTTACAAGCCCCCTTGTTTGGGCTCAAAATAAAGTCGATCCTCAAATCATCGCGAAAGATCTCCTCGGTGATGATTTTCGCAGAGCTAAGGCCGCAGAAGACGACCTTGTCATCATGCCCCCTGAAGCGGCCCTCAAAGCTGTTCTCGCGGCCCGCGCTGGAGTCAGCAAGGCAGCGTCTCGACAACGCTGCGACCGCGTCCTCAACACCCTCCTCGAAGAAGTCCTGCGGGACGCCACCCTCTCCCTCTCGGAAGCGGGCTATGGCTCGATCATTGCTCTCGGGGGAGGCATGGGCGCGCAAATGTCTCCGCGACTCGCTGCGCTCACAAGCGGCGCCTCAGATGAAGCGGAAGCCTTAAGCCCTGCTGAAATTCAAAAACGCTCCGGCTCGGCTCGGCGAGTCCTCCTCGCGTGCGGCGCTCCCATGACCCGTGCGCTGATCCACGTTCCCCCACTTAGAGAGTTCGAAGTTCAACGAGCGCTTTATCTTATCGCCAAAGACATCACCAAGCAGAGCCTCGACACGGTGAATAGCCTTGAGCGAAAGAAAGCCCTGGACTGGCTTCGGACATTGGGGCGAAACGTCGACCTCGCTGAGTTTGTCATTGGAAATGGAATTCGAGACAAGCGGGCCAAGGTGAGAGCGATCTTTCAAGAGTTCCGCGATGAAGTCTTAGAGGCCTCCATTAAGAACCTGGCCGACAAGAATTATGACCGTCGTATCTTGGCAGAGGACCAGCTCTTCCGTTTGGGAGCGCTGTCTTCGGCAAGGATAGAAAAGCTCGTGAAAGAGAGCCTCGCCGCCAAGAATACGGTTCTTCATAACGCCGCGAAGAACTTACAACATCGCCTGCGCTTCAGCATTTCCAGAGCGCTCTTTGAGAAGCTGGGTCAGGTCTTCGAAGACTATGACTCCAAGACTTTTAGAGAACGCAGAGAAGTTTGTTTGGAGATTGAACGCCTTGGGGGAGTCGATGGAATTCGCTCACTACGGTCGATAATGCGCCGGGAAAAAAGCGAGAAGGTGCGATTGCTCGCCGCTCTGAGCTTGGCTCGCCTCGGTGATCCTGTCGGGATCTACCGCATCCAGCAAGAAGGCCTGGCGGCAAAATTAGCGATTCCAAAAGGAGATTTGATTGCTATTTATATCGATCAAGGCATCAAATACATGAACATTCGTCGCTTCGCGAATGCCGAAAAAGAGTTCTTGCGAGTTCTAAAGCTCGATTCCAAAAACGAATCGGCGCTCTATAACATTGCTTGTTGTTATTCTCTTTGGGGCAAAGTAGAGAACGCGCTCGACTATTTAGAGAAGGCCGTAAAATCAGGCTTCGACGATCTGGGACACATAGAAAATGACCCTGATTTAGACTTCTTACGGCAAACTGAGCGTTACAAAAGATTGATCGCCGCGTTGGAACAGAAGAAGAAATTGGAAGGGGAGAAGTGATGACTCGCGCCGACACCCCCGAAGGCTGCCTTAAGAAGTTATCCGGGCTCTTTACGAGCCTCGAAGAAACTCAACGTATGGGCACGCTGAAACTCAGCTCTTCCAACAATCAGATGGTCTACGTCTATTTCAACTCTGGCTTCATCGAATACATCAAAACAAACCGCCATAAAACCTTGCTTGGTCGAGCCCTCGTCAAGAGACGCAAGCTCTCCGAGACCCAGCTCAAAGCCGCCCTCCACCGACAAAACGAAGCCCCCCGCCCCGTCCGCTTGGGACAGATCCTCGTCGACGGCGGCCTCGTCACCAGAGACGACATTCAAAAAGCCCTCGCCTTTCAAATGGCCGAAGAGATCTTCGCCTGCTTCCGCTGGGAGCAATTCACCGACGTCTTCTATCGCGGCGAACCTCCTCTCGACATCTTCCAAGAAGAAGACCGCGAGTTCCGCGTCGCCCTGCGCCCCGCTCAACTCGCTCAAGAAGCCGAACGCCGCGCCCGGGAACTAAGAACCGTCCGCAAGCTCATCCCCTCCGACCACGACGTCTGCGTCATCACCACCGACTCCCAGCTCCTCGGCGATGGCAGCGGCGAGCGTGAGTTGATTGGTTTCATTGACGGTCGTCGGGACGTCGAGGAGTTCCTTGAAGCGCTCCCGGCCCCAGATTTCCTTGGTCTTCGCATCCTCTCCAAGCTCCTCAGCAACGGCCACGCCGCTCGTTTAGACGGCGATCAGCTCGTCAAACTTGGGCAGGAGTGTGAAGAAGCCTCCGACTACAATCGCGCAAAGAAGCGCTACCTTCGCGCCAGCGAGATTGGCCACAGCGACTTTGAGCTGTCCCGGCGTATCGGCCAAATCGAAGAAGTGCTCGGACACAGCTCAGAAGCCGTCTCCCGCTATCGCGCCTATGCCGAGCAATGCGAACGCCACGAAATCTACGAGGTC
>JARGOJ010000677.1 GCA_029210225.1 Planctomycetota bacterium | reverse complement strand
GACGCACTTCGACGCCTTACCATCGCGCCCGGCCCGACCAATTTCCTGGTAATAGGACTCCATCGAGGACGGCAATTCGGCGTGGATGACGCTGCGAATGTCTTCCTTGTCGATACCCATTCCAAAGGCGTTGGTTGCGAGGACCAGGGGACAGTCCCCGTCCATGAATTGCTCTTGGATCTCCCGTCGTTCATCAGGGTGGAGGCGACCGTGATAGCAAATGTGATCGATCTTCTTCTTTATCAGTAGGTCACTGAATCGGTCGAGGGTGCGAATGAGAGTAAAGTAAACAATGCCCGACCCGGGGTTGTCGGACAAGGTCGCTTCAATCGCTTTCAACTTATCGGTTTCAGACCATGTTTCTTCGACGGTCAAGCTAAGATTCGGGCGGTCAATTCCTTCGTCGAAGAGCTGCATTGACTCGGAGTCGAGCCCCAATTGCAGCCGGATGTCAGTTTGAACTTCAGGGGTCGCGGTCGCGGTCAAGGCCACAGTCACTGGGTTTCCGAGCAGCTCACGAAACTCCCTTAATCGAGAATAATCCGGACGAAAATCGTGCCCCCACTCGCTGATGCAGTGCGTCTCGTCGACCGCCAACAATGAGATCTCTCGACCCGCCAGGACCTTTCGAAAGGTTGCTTTTCGAAATCGCTCAGGGGTCACATACAGTAATTTGTATTGACCCGCTCCGACGTTCTTATAGCGCTTCTCCCGCTCTTTCTGCGTGAGCGAACTGTTAATGAATGTGGCGTCCACACCCTTTCTCTTGAGGGCGTCAACCTGATCTTTCATGAGCGCAATCAAAGGCGAGATAACGAGGGTCAATCCAGGGCTCATCAAGGCGGGGATTTGAAAGCACAGCGACTTCCCCATTCCCGTCGGCATGATAACTAACGCGCTCTTCTGGGCCAAAACATGATCGATGATCTCTTGCTGCCGCCCGCGAAATTCGTCGTAACCAAATACGTCTTTGAGTGTCTTCTTTGCATTCATAAGCGCGGTTTTTAATAGCTTCGGACAGAGATGTCAATGGTTTAGCAACCATTCCGAAGAATTCAACAGCGCCCACATCAGATCTTCGGCGATGGTCATCCTGGTGTCCCGAGGACCCAAGAGTGGCGCTAGGGTCGACTGCTCCGCTTTGCTGGGAGGACGGGACAGGGTCTGCACGAAGAGCCGCTGCAGCAGGATTTTCCGGCTCCCTGACGATCGCGCCAAGCGCTCCATGAAGGTTCCATCTTCCGCTTCAATCGCTTCATTGATAAAGCTGCCGTTCAGCAGAATCAAGGTCTGCGGAATCGTCCCTTGAAAGAGGTCGGCCTGCCCCTCACTGTCGTCATAGAGCTGCTCAAATTGTCCTTGAAGCTTCTCTTTCAAATAGTCAAATCGAATTTTGGCCAGCTTTCGAGTCTTCGCGCCGCCCTTATAAGACAAGGCTTCCCGTCCAGTGGCGCGGAGCAATGAATCGACGATTTGCTCGGGGCTTAGCGGCCGAATAGTGAAGCGTGCGAAGAGTGTTTCTTCTTCAGAGAATCGAAGCAAGCGGTCTTGTTGGTTCTCTTCAAGGTCCTTGGAAGGTACTTTCTTTCTTCCTAATGACAGACGTCTAGAATTCCGGGAATAAGCCTTCGTGAACACAATCGAACGAACCAAGTGCTTTACCTGAAAGTCGTTCGCGATGAAATCGGCGGCGAGGAACTCCAAGAGTTGAGGAAAACGCCCTGGTGACGATTCGAGATCTTCCACGGGTTCAACCAATCCCCGCCCCATCAAAGAGAACCAAATTCGATTGACGATGGCCTTGGCGAAATAGGGGTTTTCCTTGGCGGTGGTGAGCTTCGCGACAGCGTCTCGTCGAGTCAGGCTCGACGGTTTTTCGAGAGGAAAAAGAAAACGCGGCGCAAAGGATGATGGGGCAGACGAACCCTTCAGCTTGTATCGATAGTTGGTCTCAGTGAAGAAGGCCGCGTAGCCGTGAAACTGTTGCTGACGCCATTTATTGAAGGGGTGGTCATGACATTGAGCGCATTGTATCTGCAGTCCCATAAAAACCCGCGCTGATTGGGCCGCGATCTCTTCAGGCTTCGGTCCCCAACGGCGGTTGAAAAACGCTTGGCCGTTCCCAGCGTCGCTGCGTCCTTTCGGCGTCCCACGAATAAGCTCCTGAGCGATCTTCTGGAATGACCGCTCCTTTTCGAGTTCTTTACCAAGCCAATCTCTAAAGAAGGCCGCGTTGTTATCTCGCCGGCGACCGACGAAAGCGCGAGTCAAAACATTGGAAAAATGGAGACCGTAACGAGGATCGCTAAGGCGCGCTTCGATATACGCCTCAAGCGACTTACTCCGGGCGTACTTCTTGATATCAGCGCTGCTCGGTATGATGCCGTTGAGGTCGAGAGATAAACGCCGAATGAGAACGTGAGCATTGGCTTTGTTCGTGGCCGTCACATTGGCTTCTCGTTGGGCTTTGTCGAGACGGGCATCGATCATCCGTGATGTGGCACGAGCCCTTTTGAGCGCCGAGCGCGCATCGTCGGCCCACAGCGTGCCCGGCATTAAAACTAGACAAAGAGTGAAGATCGCTGTGTGGTGAAACGCTTTTTCCATAGTTTCCTTGCCCTCCCCGGCAACAACTTAAACGATTAATCTCCCCAATATGTTTCAAAATGCCTATGATTTCTCGTTGTCGAGTCGAATACGGAATGAAAGTCAGCGGCGCATGAGCGAAGACAAACCCACGGACGTTCGTGAAGAAGCAAGCAAACTCTCGGAGAAGTGCGCCTACGCGGCGGCCGCCGTGACGATGATCCCTCTTCCGTTCACAGAGCATGTCGCCGTGGTTCCGATTCACGTCGGAATGGTAATTGGCCTGGGTCACATCTATGGATTTGAGCTCACCAAGGACTCCGTCAACGACCTGCTTGGGCGAATAGGAGCGGCGGTCGGTCTCTCTCTAATAGGCTCACAGCTCGTCGCGACCGCAGCGAAGTTCGTTTTACCCCTCGTCGGTGGCATTATCACCGCTCCCTTCATGTTTGCCTCGACCCTCGCGATCGCTGGAGTGGCCCGAGTCTACTTCGAGAACGGCGGGCGAATCTCCGATAAAGAGATCAAGAAGGCCTACAATAAAGGTTTACGGCGGGCCAAGCGCAGCTACAACCCGACACGGGCCAAATCAGCCGAAGCGCAGTCTCTCGCGAAAGAGGCTGCAGAGAACGTCGACGAAAAAGGTGAGGTACTCGACCCCCTTTTTGTCGCGGAGAGCAACGTTCCAGAAAAAGAAAAGTCGACGGTCAAAGCCGCCCCAAAAACTAAGATCGTGGAAACTGTCGCTGACGATCCAGTCAAGCGCCTTGAGAACCTGAAGTCTCTTATGGGAAAAGGACTCGTCGATCAGGCGGAGTACGACGAACACAAACTACGTATTCTAATGGAGCTCTAATTATGGCGTTGTTTTCTCTGGGTTCCGGGGTCGTTGTCGAACAGCGCGTTCCATACGGGACAAATCAAGCTTTTCGCCTCGCCGAAGAATTAATCAACGATTATAAAACGCAGGGACTCAAGGTCGAGATGCGTGAGTCCTTGGAGGGCGAGCGCCTTGTTGCTGGGATCTCCAATCGGGAAGGAACGAAGCTTCAAGTCCAAGTGGATCTACGCCCACTTGACTCGGGCTCCGATGTCTCCGTGACCCTTAAGGGCAAGGTACACGTTGGGGGCATGCAAGGCATGTTCGCGAGCGATTCGAAGGTGCGTAGCATTGCGAAGGAGCGAATGGTCGCGTTGCTAAAGAAGATCTTCGATCCATCAAAAACGCCGGTCGAGGCGAATCCAGAGCCTGAGGACATCGCTGCAGTTGAAGCGGTCGTGGAAGAACAAGTCAGCGCCCAAGAATCCGCGGAGCCACTTCCCAATATAGAGCTTCCAAAGCTTGAGGACCCCGGCGACAATAACGACAATCCTGTTTCCCCAGGACCTGACGTCGAAGTAGCCAGCCAAGACCCCGAGACGGCAGGAGCCGGCGCGACGGCCGAAGCAAAGCTGGACGAGGCCAAGTCGATTGTTGGAGAAGCTGACACAAAAGTCACAGCACAACCTGATCCTTCAGGGGTCTCTGAAACATCCAAGAACAGCGCCATCACAGCCAATGCTGCGGGACGCTCTTTGGAAGAGAGATTGACAATCTTAAAGTTGATGCTTGATCGAGGTTTGATTACAAACGACGATTTCAAGTGGAAGAAAAACGAGCTCTTAGCTTCAATTTAGTATCGCAGTATGGACCGTGGAGATTAGTAATGAAGGCCAACCGAAGCCCACTCACTGGATTGATCGTGTTTGCTTGTCTGTTCTTAGGAATTGCATGCACGAAGGCTGATGATCCGGAGACTGCGCGGAAGCGCAAGATGAAGTTCAATCTTCCAAAATTAGGGCGTTTCCACGTTCAACCATTACGGGAGGTTCCCCCGGAAGGGTTTAACACATGGAATATTGTTCGCTACGAGATTTGGACAAGTGAGCTCCTTGAGCTGACATACACCCTCGCTGATCCTCGGACCGATTGGGAAATCTCTGATTCCACGCTCTGTGAGTCGAACAAGCGATTCATTCTGACCTGCGGATACAAGAAGACAATTAAGGGACCCTTAGTCCTGCTCGATTTTAACGAGAAGCCTATCCTCGATCCTGGTCCCGACAGCGACTACGATGTCGCGCCCAAAGAGGTGATTATGGGGCGGAATGCCGGTCACACATACTTTGCCCTGCCCATCGATCCCATCATGAACTTCGCTGAATTCCCTAGTAAGAGTGAGGTCATTTTGAGCAGTTGGTCTTGGCGTCCACCCGCACGAACCTCCGCTGGATACAACGTTAAAAAGAGTGGACCAGGGGCGCGCCAAGCTGTCTTGACCATCAATAAGAAAGAGTTCACTTACGACGTCTATCCCTACCCCTATTGGGAGTTGACACTCACTGCAGAGAAGACCGGCGATTGAGATCAATAAAGGGGAACGATGGGGCCATCGACCGTTTCTGAGAGCCCAACGATATCGATAGCCAGCTGCTTTCGCTTCATATGGAGATAAATCGTTGAGCCTTCGTACTCAGCATTTTTCACCCAGGGGAAGCTCTTCTTGAGCGACAAAATCGAAATATGGAACTTGGACTCGTAGCTCTCTATCGATCCTCGAACCATCTCGGAGACCTCAAACATACAGCGCTTCCCGCTCGTTTCGTCGGTGGCGGGGTCAATGCGATAAATGACCGCCTTGGCCAAAAGCGGCGTCTTGACCACG
>JARGOJ010000676.1 GCA_029210225.1 Planctomycetota bacterium | reverse complement strand
GACCCGATTCTCCAACCCTATCACTAAAAATGTGACTCTTGGGAAACGAAAGACCCGGCGACAGTAACGCCACCTCTATGTCGCTTTAATATTTTCAAAGTGATTAGACAGCTTCGCTTTGACATTGAGTCTTTAAGGCCGAGACGACCTTATTGGCTTGGTTTATGTTTCGGCGAAGATATACCAAATGATGGTCTTGTTACAGATGAAGGGCAGGTCTCGTTAACTGACTGAGTTGCTGCGCATCTCTTGCTTGCAAGTGAAGCGTGGAGCGAGGTTCAAATGACGACCGGTCCAGGCCTGACAAGGTTTGTTGCCTTGTGCCTGAATTCATTTAGGTCAAGGAAGCCGCAAGTTTCAATCAAAACGCCGAGTTTACGGTGGCGCAGGGGACCGGTATTCAATCACTCTGCGTTCACCGTGGGCTCAATGTTTTTCATTGCGTTTGCGTAGCGGGAGTTCGCGCCAGCTAGTGAGCTTTCGGGGGTCGGTCTTGGCATCGATCCAATGAAGATCGAGTAAGTCATTTGAGAAGCGATAGCCCGTTTGTTGGAAGGCTAGCTCCGCTAGACAGCAGCTCCAGCCTTCAAACCATAGGGTGAGATCTCGATGTTGTTCGTCGGTGCCGGAGAACTCAATGTACAGATCAATATCACTGCCCGATCCGGCTTGGCCTAATTCGGTGCTGCCGCCGACGAAGAGGCGAGTCACTCCGAAGCGCTCCGGTTCAAGCGCAGCGGCGATGGCTGTGGCGTAGCGTTCTCGCCAGATCCAGTGGTCAGTTGCCCCAGGCATTCGCTCGCTCATGAGTTGAGTGTGCTTCCATTCAAGATACTCACCCAAGCGTCTGGTAATGCTCTGTAAGAGTTCTTTTTCTTCGGGAAGGAAGACGGGGTTATTGTTGCCAGGACTGCAATCAGCCACTTCCAGTCGACCGACTTCAGTCTTCCAGAGTTGGAGCGGGGCAGTTATCGAGGACCCCTCTCTCGAATAGCCTGGACCGACATAGCTGTGTCCCAGATACTCGATCCGTCCTCCTGTGGTCGCTGGCCGCTGCCATCCTGCTGGAAGGATTCCCAGAACTCGAAGAAAGATCTCTGCGGGAGATTGGCGGCGATCAGAGACTATGTCATTGACTTGGTAGATGCAGCGCAATTCCTTAGCGCGTTCTCTCAGCGCATCGACTTCATTCAAATCGCCCATTCTCAGCTCCTCGCTCAAGAAACTCAAACAATCACTGGATCGATTGGGTATGGATAAAGTGCTACGCCACCTTCTTTGGTCACTCGATAGATGTCCTCATGCCTGACGCCTCCGACTCCTGGTATCGCGAGGATGGTGTGCCCGATAGTCAAAGTCATATCCTCTTTTATTGGAATGTTGCGGTGAGTTCGCTGGATGGTGGAAGCGGGGGTTTCTTCGAAGCGCAAACCGATCCCATGGGAGATCCCGGAGATGTGAGAGTCTTCCAGGCCACGTTCTTGGCAGAGCGCTTTGCCTGCAGCGTCAAACTGGCTCGTTTTTGCACCAGGCTTCATGAGCTCCTTTGTTGTTTTAATCAGATCCTCGTAGGTGTCGAGGAGAGTCTGCATTTCTTCATTGGCTTCGCCCATAATGAAGGTTCGAGCGAGGTTGGCGCAGTAGCCTTGGAATTGAGGAGTGAGGTCGATGACGACGAGGTCTCCTGAGGCGAGTAATTTTTCACTGATACGCCCGTGAATCATGCAGGAGTCGATGCCAAAGTTCACATGAATGGGTGTGCTTGTACCGGAGGACCCCGCTTTCATCATTGTGTAGAGCACTTCTGTGGCGATGTCATGAGCCTTTGCATTGGGGCGGAGAAGCTCTCGGGCCCGGTCCATTCCAAGGCCAGCGATACGCTGTGCTTCTTTGAGGAATTCGAATTCTTCGGGCTCTTTGACGCCGCGGAGTTCGTCCATGACGGAGTCGGAGGATACGAGTTCGAGCATTGGGTTGACCTTACGAAAGAGATCAACCAGGAAGGCGGGGGTGTCGAACCAGAGCTGCATGCCGACTTTGGGACCAGTTGCTTTGGGTGGCAGGCCAATTTTCATAACGAGTTGCTTGAAGTGGGTGATGACGTCATTGATTTGCTCTCCGACGTGCGTAAATATCTGCACTTCACTTTCTTTATAGAGGCTGCGTAGTTGGGGGGCTTCGGCAGCGAAAGCGATGAGAGCAGGGGGACCTTTCCAAGGAATGATGGCTCTTGGTTGGGACCAATCTTTTCCGAAGAAGTAGCGGAGATCATCATGGTTCATAATCATAATGCCTACAAAGCCCTGTTCGGCCATGAGTGCTTGGGCGGCTTCAATTCTGTCTTTTCGCATGATTCCTCTTCTAGATTATGAAATGTGAGAGATTGATGACTGCTCTCAGGTCGGCTTAGCAAAGGGGTAGAGGGCTTGTTTGAATTCCTTCCAGATTCATAAAATTGAGTTTTTGCGAACTTGTTAATCGACGATCTCGTAGGCGAAGGCCCAATCATCTTGAGTCTTTAGTCGTGTCAATTGACCAAAACCCCCGGATAATTCCGCGTAGCCTTCAACTGGGAATTCGGCCGCGACCTCTTTGAGTTCCTTGGCAAATTCAATGGCTGATTGGGGGCGCTGTTCTTGGTTGTAGGCCAATCCTCTCTTTAATATCTGCTGCCAGTTTCGTTGCCAATCTCTATCGTAATCGGTCTCCAGGATATCAATAAAGACCCCGTCGGTTTTGAGGACCGGAACCTTCTTGGATCCTTGGCCTCCTGTTGCTACGACGTAGCTGCTCTCTTCGCCGAAGGGGACGCCGCCGAGGAGAGCGGTGATCATGCGGGTGACGGCGTAGATGTCTGTGCTCGGATCGAGAGGGCGCCCGACGACTTGTTCTGGGGCCGCCCATTCAAAAGTGGCTCCAGGGGCCAGGGCTCCGATGGGGAGGTTCAGTCCATCGAAGGGGCGGGCTTGACCCTTGTCGATGAGAATATTGGCGGGGGTGACGTCGCCGTGGATCTTCCCGTCTTGATGGGTCTCGTCGAGTTTATGGAGAACTTGAATGAGTAGGTTTAACAGGACTGACTTGGGCACTTCAAATTGAACAACGCCGCCAAAGGAGCTCTGACTGGCTCGGAGCAATGTGCTTTGATATTCCACTTGCTTGTTTAATGGGACGTGCCATTTCTCGCCCCGTGGTATTTCGACCGTGGCCCGGGCGCCTTCAAGGGCAAAGAGTGATTCAAAGCAGGTCCGACGATAGGGGCCGTGGGTCTTGCGCAGAGCGCGGTTCTCTTTGCTCACTGTGCCAATGTAAGGCAGGCCATCTTTTAATTGGAGCAGTAAGTGGCGTTTGGATTCGCGGTCGATGATGGCTTGCTCGACTTGTTCCAATAACTCGTCGCCTCCCATAATGGCGTTGGATGCTTCGCAGAAGGCGTAAGAGCGGGACATGGCGCGATGGTCATCGTCGACGATTTCGGAGCTGATAATGCCGGAAGAGCTATCCAGGGCTCTAGAGAGCAGGGTCGGACCAAAGAGGGAATGAACATCCCGGCGACTCACAAAGACCTCTTCGTTGCCGTCTTCAAGTTCAACTTGGTGAACTCCCATAAGACCGGCGGCCACGTCGTTGGTCAGCGCGTTCCTGACGCCTTCTGGGAGGTCCTCTATGCTGCCGACGCCAAAAGAATTAATAACCGCCGAGAAGAGCCCCGTAATGCGCTGAGAGCGATCGACTCGGAGCAGCCAGGGCAGGCCGTCGGGAGCGTCGCCAATCTTAACGGTGAGGGTCGGCGCTATGGCCAGCTCGGAGCTAGGCACCACTTGAATCATGTTGTGGGCGTTGATACCAGGAATGAGCGTCATAATATCTCCAGTTCACAGAAGGGAGCTGGATTTTATCAGAGCTATGCGATTAGACCCTTTGAATCTTGTAGTGTCCGTCATATTCCGGTGTGCGGCTTGAGAAATAGCCACGGTGTTTGCAGAGACCCTTTCGGAGTCAAGGGTAGTGAACGGTGATTTTGGGAAATCGGAAAAAACCATTTTCACGGGCAAGTTGCTCCGGCGTCTTTTCTCCGTTTTGGATTTGCCGTCGGTCCTCTGCTCTGGACTCCCTCTTTAGGCGATCCATTTCCTTGATTGTTTGATATTGAATGTTCTTCTTTGTCATGGATGCCCTCCCAGTATTCATACTACTCAAAGGTCGCTGGACTGTCATTGTTTCTTTGTCAGACTTTCCTCCTGATCGAGCGTTTTTGGTATATGCTTCGAGTCTACGTGAGCCTAAACGGTGAGGGCAGGCTTTTCTTGTCCATGGTGATCCTTCAATTTAGAATTTTCTCCGCGCCATTTCTTCCAAACGCCTACGCAGGTTCGTTTCTTCATAGAGGCGTTGTTCTAACTCCTCGACTTTTGTCACTAATTTAAGAGTCAGTTTGCATATGTCAAACATGTCGTCTTTCATTCGACATATCAACTCGGCATTCGCATACTGTGTTTCGGATTCCCCCTCAACGTCATATTCTGTATGACCCAGAGAATCGCCTTCCGCTGTATGGAGGTGGTAGCGGGTTGACTCCACGTTGCCATCGGCGTCTCGACTGAATTGAGGATCCCAATACCACTCATTCGGGGTGACTTGGCTTTCTAAACTCAGGAGAACCTGTACTTTTGAAATAGTATCCGCGTATTCCATTGTTTCAGGTTATCTCCTTCTAATCAGAATGGGGAAGATCAAAGTATCTTTGGGGGACACGTGTATAAAACTTGTATAGGAATAGAATCTTCCTACTTTCCCAAGAGTTGAAAGAAATCCATCAACCCCCGTTGGGCTTACTCGCCCCCGCGTCCCTTATTAGCTTCGCGACATCTAATAAAGTGCAGATGTGGCGCTGCATTCCTACCAAATCCACTTCGTTCTTATAGAGGCCCGTTCGGAAGGCGCCTGAGGCTCTGGTGATGTTTGGCAGGTAGTAACTGTGCTCATTGCGGATTAAATGGCGTAATTGAAAAGCAGCGGCGCTGATGGCGGCCACCCGGTATTGCGACTCCTGCCCGACAACAGGAGAGTCTTTACGACTCCGAGCGCAGAGCAGGGTTAAGTCGTGAAAGGCCCGGTTGGCGAGGGCTGTCTCGGGACCTTCGGGGAACGCATGGAAGAGGACGACGCCCCCAGCGCTTCTGTTCTTTGTGGCGGGGTCGTGAATTTTCGAGGCCAGGGCCACGCCAATCTTTAAGGCGAAGTCTCGGAGATCTGTCTCGCGGTATTGTTTGTGGAGCAGACAGAGGGCCGAAGCGAAATAGGGATCAA
>JARGOJ010000675.1 GCA_029210225.1 Planctomycetota bacterium | reverse complement strand
AGAGGCCGCGACTCCCGCCTTACTCAAGATTGCGATGAATGAAAAAGCCGCGAACAGCGATCGTTGGCAAAGTATCGAAGCCCTTGGAAACATCGGCGCCAATAAAGAGCTCGTCATTCCCGCGCTCTTCAAACTTCTCAACCACAAATCCCTCGAACTACGCCTCTCCTCCATTCAAACACTTCATAGCTTGGGCGCGAAAAGCCCTCGCTTCATCGCCATTGTCAAAGCCCTGCTCACCCATAAAGAGCAGGAGCTCCGATACTTCGCCGAGGACGTATTGAGAATTCTTACGCAGAAGAAGAAGCCTGAGGCTCGGAGAAAATGAACAGCCATAGCCTCACACTATTCCCTCCCTTTTAGTGAGTCCTCGTCCTAGAAACAAGCCCCGCGCCATGAGCTGGAGTATCCCGCAATGACCGTTGAAACTCTATATCCCGACGCCCCAAGCGCGCAAAATCTCGAACAACAATACAGCCTTCGTCGTCGATCCATGATCGCGCTTTTGCTCCCGATCTATCAAAGAGCATATCGTTGGACCCTGCTCGTATTTGGAGACTCAAATATAGCTTTGGAGATCGCCACGGAGACCGCGACCCAGGTCATCCGTTTTGGGGAAGACGCCCTCGACCTCCCTTGCTTCTTGGAATGGTCAAGCCTCTATTTAGCCCGAGCGATTGAAGAAAAGGCCGCGAAGATTCACCAAACGGCCATCCTCAACTCAGTGCCCCCCCAATCAGAACTCCCACAATCAATGGGAGCCCTTGTCGAGAACCGACTCCGTCAGCTCCCAATGGAGTTGCGACTAGCGCTGATCCTGAATGCCGTCGAATCCCATTCTCTCGGGAAAATAGGCCGTCTGCTCCGTCGATCAAAGGCAATCATAGCGATGCGCATCGATGAAGCCTTCACGACACTTCAGCAAAGCCTCCGAGAGGCCAAGCTCGTCCTGAGCACCGAAGCGCTGCGAACTCAACTCACCCAAATCGCAGAAACTGAGTTGCTGCCACCAAATCCCAACTTCGATTCATTCTTTCAAAAGGCTGGCTGGCGATAAGCAGCTCTACTTCTTCTTCTCCATTTGCTCAATGGTCCGATCAATTTTCTCAGTCACCAAGGAGCCGAGTACGAAGATACAGAAGCCCAAGAGCAGGAGTATACCGATGCATCCAAGCATTCCCGCCAATGTCGGAGTGCTCACCCCTGGCTCAACATCGGTCCGTTTCTCAAGTTCTTGATAGAGAGCAATGGTCTTGTCTGCTCCGTCTTTATCAAGCCAGGAATAGTTGGTGCTTGGCCCCGACTCTGAATCAATGTGCTGATGGACCTCCTGAAGAATAAAGCGCTCCCCGTCGACAGAGTAAACAGAGGCCTCTTTGTACTCCCAGCCCGGCCCCGTACTGTAATTGTAGATGAGCGAGGCGTCTTTGATATCGTCTTCGTTAGGGCTTTGATCAGTCATGGTTTAATCGTTATGAATAGGGGTCTTGATAAAATTGGAAAGTTGCGAGCTTCGTCCACGATGATGTGAACTTGATAGCGACCCGTTTTCTGAAAGGAGTAATGAAACATACCCTTTGAGTCCGCCCTTATCCCGCCTTTAACTCCTCGAATTAGAAGAGAAGCACCGCCCTTACGCGAGCCTTTAATGCTTTTAAAAAAGGCTAATGGCTGTCCCAATTGTCCCAAATCGGGACCCTTTATCGACAAATTTTCTCCCAAGGGCGCCAATTTCTCTTCCAAGACGCCTTTTTTGATCGACAGCTGTCCCCGCTCCCCCCCTGAAATCGCCCAATTTGGCAGATAGACGCTCTGGCCCCTCTGCAAACGCGCCATTTTCAATTCCGAGGCCGAGAATGGCTGCCCCAATTGCTGACTGACAGTGGCTTTCTTCAACATCACAATTTGCACCCGTCCTCGGCCAAAAACCCGGCCATATCCATGTTCATCAACGAATAAGGCCGTCGCTTCGTCGATGCCAATCCCAATTGGATTCGCGCAGAGCTTCTTTGTGCGCAAGGTCGAGAGAAAGACAGCAAACCGTCCTAATCTTTTCCTCTCACTGAAATGGCTATCAAAGAGTATGTTTCGATAAAGTGCATTTTTGCTGTGAATAAAGCCCTTCTCCAAACTGACCCGATCGTGAGCAGGGTTCTTGAGCAGCGTCTCCGACCTCACGCCCCCTGCCTTGGCAGCGAAGCAAAACTCTCCCAACACAGCTAATCCGGCGCTGGTCCCACCTAAGACAATCTTTCGTTCATGACAGCTCTGCAGTAACTTCGCGATGGGAGTCTTTTCCCAATATTGATAGTAACGGTCCTGACGTCCCCCCGCTAAAAAGATGCCTTCGGCGCCTTTAACAATTTCAATAACCCGCTTATCAAAGCTCGCTTTGCGAGACTTAAAGACAATGGTCACGACACTGTTCACTTTTCCAAGACGCGCCAAATACTTCTGATAGCCATCGCTCCCGGAAGCCCTGAGCACGACAATGTCCCCGCCTCCAGCATTCTTGACGAACTGCTTCATTCCTTCATCAACGTCTCGGCCGCCGCCTCCCAAAAAGACGCCCCCAAGGCCTCGACAGGCTTTATCCGACTTTGACCCCCATCTATACAATTGATAGTCAGCGCTCTGCCCAAAGCTCTCATTCACAAATCCAAAGCTCAGGAAGATCAGGGTTGCAGTATATATCCAGCTCTTCATGAGATCACGGGGCGTAAGGCACAAGACGATTTGAGATCGTCTTTTCTAAGCGCAGATTATCTGCTCGTAGCCCCGTACGGCGGCGCGACTCTTCGTAGAGTTCTTTCGACTCCAAAGAAACACTGAGCAGCGTTGAAAAGCGCCAGACTTTAATCATGCGATTCGGCCCCGAGCAAATCAATCGTTGACCGTCTGGCGTAAACTGAAGATTGACTGGAGTCCGCTCTAAAAAGCCGCTCCCCGTAAGCGGCATAGAGATCTTCGCAGTATTCGTCTTCAAGTCCCAGATTTTTAACTCTTTGTTGAAATTGACAAAGGCCAACCAGCGACCGCCAGGGTGAAAGGCCAATCCATGAATAAAGCCACCAATACCTTGAGTTCTCTTTATCAGGTGCCCATCAGGGATCGACCAAATCGATAACGCGGCGTCACGAGACGCGCATATCAGCTCGGTCCCCGACAAATTAAAACTAATGCTCAATAACTTTCGCCGAGGCACTTGAATCTGCTTAATCAATGCTCCCGTGAGACAATCCCAAAGTAAGACCCGACCTTCCCGATTCACCGTCACGAAGTGCTTTTCAGAAGGAGATAAAGCCCAGCGAATGACAGTTCCAATGTATTTCCTAGTTTGCTTCAAGGTCCGTAGAAGCTTCTTCGCAGAAGTGTCCCAAATCTGAACTTCATGACCAGCGTTTGTTTTGCAGACGACGTAGAGGAGGTGGTCTTTGCGGCCAAACTCGGCTCCTAGAACGCTTCCTTTTATCGTCAGCGTCGTCTTAATCTCCTCCTTCTTATCTCCAATCTCAACGAGAATGACGCCCGGATTCCCGGCGACCGCCACAAGCTTGCCATCCTGACTCAAAGCCACGTGACGAGTGATGTCCTGGCGAACTTTAATTGTCTTTGAAACTCCGGAACCATCGAGCGTCCAAGTCTTTAATTGCCCACGCTCACTGACAGCGACGATGCGCTCGCTGTCTGGAGCGACCGCGAAATCGACAACGCGATAGCGAAATGGCTTATAAGACGAGTAATCATAGGGCTGCGCTAAAGCCCATAATTGAACCGTTTGATCGTCCCCAGCGGAGAGTAACTGAGCCCCAGCAGGAGCAAAGTCAACCGCACGGGTCGTCTGCTCGTGGCAGCGGAGGCCGAGCACCTGCTTACCGCTCTTTAAGTCGATCAATCGAATAAGCGCATTGTCTCCCGCAATCGCCAAGAAATCTCCGTCAGGGCGATAAGAGAGGTCGGTGACGGCTTTGTCTTGAACGGAGAGCGTAAGCAACGGCTCTTCTCGCTTCCAATCCCAAATCCAGACCTTCCCAGACCTTGTTCCGACCGAGAGCTCTTCTTTGTGAGGATGAAATTGAACCCGAGTCAGAGGTTCGTTGTGGGTCAATCTCTTGACCAAACGCAAAGACTTCGCGTCCCAAAGGTAAACGACGCGATTGTCTCCAACAGCTGCAATCAAGCGCCCATCAGGGCTAATGTCGAGGTCGCGAATAGACGAGAAGTTCTTCTCTAAGACGTCTTTTTCTTTGCCTGTGCTTAGGGTCCATTTCCGAGCCGTATTGTCACTATGAGTCGAGACGAGAAAGTTTCCATCAGGAGTCAAAGCCATGGCCAATGTCTGCGGGTAAATTCCGTAGTTGCGGTCGGCGCGCATAGGTATCGCAATGCTTCGATCAATCTTCTGCTCTTCAACATTCCAAAAATCAAAGTGCGCCTGAGACAGAGTCCGACCGAAGGCCCGACGACGACGGAAGAACTTTGAGTTCCGCGCCACTATGATATGTTTCCCGTCTTGGCTCCAAACGAAGTCGGTCGCCCCGGTTGAGAAGGTCGCGAAGCAGAAACCCGTGCTCGTTGTCCAAAGTCGAATAATACCGCTGCGATCGAGGGACGCTGAAACATGACCGCTCGGGCTAAATCGGGCTTTGACGATAGGCGAGCGGTGGCCATCCAAATGGAGCGCTGGCTTGTTCTTGTCTAAGTCCCAGACCAAGAGCGGCGTCTTCTCCCCGAGGATGTAGAGCTTCGAGCTGTCCTTACTAAAGGCAAAAAAGTGATTGTTGCCTTCCGTCAATCCTGCAGAGCGATAGACAATACTGTTTTTCAATTTTTTCTTCGTCTTAAAATCCCACAGCGCCACATGATCAGGATGCCCAAGAGCGAGGTATCGCCCATCAGCGCTAAAAGCATGAGTGTAGGCCCGGGCGCCCCCTGAGTTCAATGGAATAAGGCGGCGGCTTGAAATCTCGAAGAGCGCGCTTTGATCAATTCCCAAGAGCAATAAGAACTGCCCGCTCGGGTCAAAACCAATATCAACGATCATCGCCGGCAGCGTATTCTCTTCTGTCTTCTTTGAATCTAAATAGAGCACATGAAGCTTTGAATCGTAGCCCACAGAGACCAGAACACGACCATCTGGACTGACCGCGAGACCATTGATAAAGCCGACGTGAGCCTGCACGCTGTGTTCTAAGCGACCGCTCGCGCCGTCCCAAATTTTAATGGTCCCAGATAAACCAGCGGTAATAAACTTCTTCCCGTCGGGGGTAAAGCGCACGAAGGTCGCAGTTGAACGATGCACCTTGCCTTGCTTAACA
>JARGOJ010000674.1:3154-5322 GCA_029210225.1 Planctomycetota bacterium | reverse complement strand
TTCTATTCCGCCGGTTTACGAAATCGGCCATAACCGCGCTGGGGACCTCTTTCTACTGATGCGGGTTATTGAAGGAGACACACTGCAAAAGAAGATTCGTGACTATCACGACCATGATAAAGCGCCAAAAGGCCTAAGAGACCTTCTCGATTGCCTCTTGAAGGTATCCCAAGCCGTCGACTACGCCCATTCCCAGAATATTGTCCATCGCGATCTTAAGCCTCAAAACATTATGGTCGGTCAATTTGGCGAGGTCATGGTCATGGATTGGGGACTTGCCAAAGACCTCACCCATGACGAGAGCGATGATTTCCTCGACGAAAAAACCAAGAACATGACGGAGATTGAGGAAGGAGAGGGGCTCACTCAAGTGGGCGCTGTCATGGGCACCCTCGGTTACATGCCGCCAGAGCAAGCGGGGGGAGACCCTATTGACCAACGGGCCGATATATTCGCATTGGGCGCTATTCTTACTGAAATCTTAACCAGAAAAGTCCCTATTATTGGCCAGACGAACACCAATAAAATGGTCGCAACAATTAAAGGACAAATTGAATTACCAGGAGACATTGACTCGAGTGTTCCCAAAGAGCTGAATGCCATTGCAGCCGTTACACTGGAAGCTGACCTTGAAGATCGTATGAAGAACACGAAGGACTTTACTGAAAACCTCCAGGCTTATCTCGCTGGCAATGAGGTTCCTCTCTATCAATACAGTGCTCCTGAAAGAATTAAGCGAAAGGCCCAAAAGTATCCAGGCCTGCTCCTCGGCTTGCCAATCCTTCTTTCCTTGTTCTTGGTAACGGTTGTCCTGGGCTTTCAGTTAAGCGCTGCTGATAAACAGAGGGAGCTCGCGGAGTTAAGGGCGGAGAAAAAGGCAAAGGATCTAATAAAGAAGGAAACCGAGCTCTCCAAGAGCAAGGATAAGGCCGTTGAGACGGAGGCAGCACTCGAGAAGAATAAGAAAGTAATGGAAAAAAATAAGGAGGCTCTAAAAGAAACCGGCGCCCTAAAGACCAAAGAACAAATCGCTCAGTTGTTTAAAGATGCCAAGGAGAGCGCCCAAAAAGGCCAAAGCATCTCAAAAGTTGAATCGAAGATTAAAAAAGCGCTCAAACTAAGCGACCGAAAATATGAAGACCTCCTCACCGCGGCGGAGATCTATACAGAGGGCAAGTTGTTCAATTTCGCCAGAGCTCTCCTTGAAGAAGCCAGTGAGAAAGAAAATCCGTACCAAGCACTCTTCCGTTTGCATGTATTGGAAGTAGAGAAAAGACAAAATTTATCTCTCGACAGTGCCTATTTGAGAAAATTAAAGTCTCTTGACACTGATTCAAAAGATAATATTTACTGCCGATTTGCAAAGGCTCACAGTCAATTGATGGACAAGAACTTCAGCGATACGATCAAAAACTGCACCGTCATACTAAATAAAAACAAGCGCCTCGCTATTGCCTACCTATTGCGGGGCTTAGCGAAAATGTCTCAAAGGAGCTTTGGGGAAGGAATGAAAGACCTTCACAAGGTCATTGAAATCAACCCTATCGCAGCCAATGCATACTATTTGAGAGGAATCTGTCGTAGACAAGAAAAATCCTATAAAGATGCAATGTCCGACTTTAATCGTTCTATTGCACTGAATCCAAAGAGCTCAAGTGCCTACTTTGCGCGGGCAAATCTTGTCTTAGGAATGTCGGAAAAGACAACAAAGGACGCCAAGGATGCCATCGCTGATTTAGACAAGGCTATCCGTTTTAAACCTGATTTTTTGGATGCCTACCAGGCCCGCATTCAGCTTGCGAAATACATTGGAGACTACGAAGGTGTATTGGCCGGCTACGACGCCCTCATTAGACTCAACAAGCGTGATGCCCGAAGTCATTACCGCAAGGGAGAGATATTCAAGCAGCTAGATCGAGATTTGGACGCCTATAAAACCTATCAAAGAGCTTACGGAATCCGTCCGACCTATTACGAGCCGAGGTATTACAAAATCAAACTTGATCATGAAGGCAGTGGAGAGATCCCAAGGTTACCCGACGATCAGAAGCTTAAAGAGTTAGCAGACGCTCTTGCTCTACGAGATAACAGCTCGAAACTCTATTCTTATCGAGCAAAAGTTTACCTCAGCCAAGGCCGACTTGAAGACGCGCTCAATGACTATAGTT
>JARGOJ010000674.1:0-3141 GCA_029210225.1 Planctomycetota bacterium | reverse complement strand
AAAAGAAGCCCAACTATTATTATGATCGCGCAAAAATACTATTAAAGCTCGGTCAGAAGAAAGCCGCCGAGAAAGACGCTAAAAAGGCACGAAAGCTCGATAAGAAATATGCCAAGAAATGGGAGGAGACACTCAAAAAGCATCAGGAATATTTGCAAAAGGAAGCAGCGATTAAAAAATTAAATCGATCACTGTCTGGGTCGAAGAAGGTGAAGAAGACCCTTCTAAAGATTAGCAAGCTCCTTGTTGATCAAGACAAGATCAAAGACGCTCTGAAGACACTGGCAAAAGCCATCCAAGTCGCTCCAGAATCGGAGGAAGCCTATCTTGAAAGCGGCCACTTGTATCTTAAACTGCGATATTATGACGAGGCCATCCAGTCATACAGCCTCGCCTTGGAAAAAAAGAAACTGCTTAAGAAAGCCATCTTAAGAAGGGCTGACGCATACCGAGCTCGAAAAATATATGACAAGGCGATTGCAGATTACTCGCAAGCCATATCCATCAAATACAAAGTCACGGAAGCTCTCCAGAAAAGAGCTGAGGTTTACTTAAAACTGAACAATTTCGAGGCGTCAATCAAAGACTTTTCGGACTTGCTTGACAAAGATCCAACAAACAAGAAAGCCCACGCTCTGCGCGCCGAAGCCTATTTGGAACTCATTGACGATCGATGTCTTGATGATTATCGTGAGGCGATAAAGCGAAATCCCGACAAATGGAAACTTCAAAAAGATTTCGGCAATGCGCTCTACAGAATGAGTGAGTATCGCAGTGCTGTGAAGGTTTTGGGACGAGTGAGGGAACTCTACGACAAGAAAATGTCTAAGCAAGACAGAGGTAACGCAAAGATTCGTTACAACAATGCGAAAGCAAAACTGCGAAGACAATAGTTGCGCTTCGGACTAAATGGAAGGGAGCGATTCTTAGCGGTTTTATAACGGATCTTGAGACACTTTTGAACTCGATCAATACTCTGCGCCGGCAGCCCGGTGAATATTCATATTCACTGCGTTTGCTCAAATCCAGAAGCCTCTCAACTTCTCGCTAACAACCACTAACAATCACTCCCTTCCATTTAGCTACTCCGGGTCGGTGAAGCGCGCCATTAAACCCTTCGCTAGTAGATTGACTTCTAGAGCCATCCTCTTCGCTCGATTTGAAAGAATGACATAGAGGATCTTTGTCGGGATAGCGACAGAGAGACCCAATAATGTAGAGACCAAGGCCTTTTGAAACCCCCCAGGGATGTCCAATGGACCGGGATGGCAACAAGCCACCTCTCTTGTCGTGAGTGTCACTATGATCCCCATGACTGTTCCAAGTAAGCCAAGGAGAGGAGCAACAACCGCAATCAGGTTGAGGTAGGAGAGTCGACTGTAGAGCTTGTCAGACTCTAGAACCATCCTGGTCTCCATAGCGTTGATAATCGCCGTCTGCCTGGGGCTGCGCTTCTTTCGAGTCTTCTTTTCTCGCGCCGATATCTCAAATGCCATAGCATCCTCCAAAGTGAGAGACTCCTCTTCTTTGAACACAGGGAGTCACCATTCGTTCCAGGAAACTTAGATGAGATTCACTCGGGAGTATGCATCACTCCTCCCCAGCACCTGCAATTACGGCAAATCCACATCCGAGACCGACGCGACTTCATCCAACCCCAATCACTGACAATAAAGAGATACAAAATATTACAGATCAAGCAATGGGATATTGCGAACACATCGACCAACTACACATTTTTTAATAGCTATTTATGCAGTGGGCCAAAAGTTTCCCCCTTCAACACTTCAAGGGCACAGTCAAACTCATTCCGCCCCGGGTTCTTGGTTAGAACGACGTCAGTGGCTTCCATAAGTCGAGCGATCAACTCCGCCAGCGCATCGTGTAACGATGATTGGGAAACCCCAACGGGCAAAGTCAGCTTCTCCTCCAAGCCAAAGTCGTAAAGGCGCTCTAGCAACTCCGGGTAACTCTTGGATCGCTCTACAACGATCTCATAGGTTGTGCCAGTGAATTTCTGGGTCATTTATCCCTCCTTGATCGAAACGTTCCAACCATGAAGACATCTCGTTGCTTTTCCAACACAGTCCTTTCAAAAACAATAGCTTACACGAAATTTGCACTGCGTCCGTTCAATTGAGATTCGAGCCATGTATTTCAGAGAAGGACAACACGGATGATGACACTTTCAGAAATCACCAATCTTCTAAACAAGACTGAAGAAGCGATTAGCAACGGAAACACCTTCCGCTTGGCCCTCAGCGCTTTTGTCAGAGACTTGCACAAATTAAAGATCTCAATGTCGGCCAAAGATTGGCGCGCCTTCAAGCGTTTCGAGTGTCCTGAACACTCATTACACAAGCTTCTTCAGGCCGATCCACTCACACGCAGTTTCAATTATAACACCGACAATTATGTCGCGAACTCAATCTTGCTCGATCATTTTTACGGATTCGCAGAAATAGACGCTTTCCTGGAACAGACAAGTTCAATTGGACGAAAAATCTATCATTTTCTCGTTTCTAGCCCGATCGGCAAGGTGTTACGCTGGCGACAGCAAACCTTTGCGAAACGTATTGGGCAGTTAGTCAGGAAGAAGGAGAAACCCCGAATTCTCTTTGCATATTGTGGACATGCTCAGGAACTCTTACGATTCCACGCAAAAAAGCCTGACCTGGGTCGTCTCGTTTTCTTTGACGACGACCCATTCACTCTCGATATCCTTCGCCGAGACTTCTCGGGACACGATGTTGAGTTTATCCAAGCCTCGGCAGGCCAAGACTATGTTCTTGAGGGTAGCTTTGATGCTATATACAGCTCCAACATTTGCGATCGGTTTGGCGACAAACAGTTAAAGAAGGTGATCACACAACTCAGTTCCCTACTTAACGCTGAAGGCTCACTCTTCCTCTCTGGTTTTACCCCCACCTTTTCCTATGAAGCCTTTATCGAGAGCTTTTTAAACTGGCGCGTTCGTTATCGCTCGATTCGTCAGCTCTCGCACCTGCTTCAATCTAGCGATCTAAGAGTGTGCGAGCTTAGTCAGCCCGGAAACAAAGAGGGCTTCGTTCTGGAGTGTGCAAAGCCCTGAGGGAATGTTTTCTGGAGAACTCATCCCAAGAGAAGCTTGCTACATTCATT
>JARGOJ010000673.1:5002-5323 GCA_029210225.1 Planctomycetota bacterium | reverse complement strand
TCGCTTAGCCTTCGTCGGCTTTTCGGTGCTTATGGCCTGGGGATCCAGAGTCAGCTTTGTGGTACCAGTCATACCTAATGTCATCGAAAGGACCCCACCGGTGATACGCAAGTTGGTGATAATTGGTTTTGAGAGGTTAAATTGACCGTGCACACTTGCTGGCAGGAGGATGCTTTTCAAGCCTTTGCGAATCATATTTATCTGGCCTGAGAAGCTTTCAAGTAAGTCGAATGCGAAACTCGGGAGATTTTGATTCAAGAGCAGCGTAAAGTCGGCCCACCGCTTTTCTTGGCTCTTTGGACTTGAGTGACACTGAATAGA
>JARGOJ010000673.1:0-4992 GCA_029210225.1 Planctomycetota bacterium | reverse complement strand
AGGTAATCTTCACGCAGTGCGGCAGTGTCAGGTTGACCTTGGCTCTTGCCTTCAACGCAAGATCCTTCCTATAGCCTGGAATGTCAATCGCGAGCCTTGAGCCCTTTCCTGTCACGGTCATGTTCTCGAAGTTCAGGGCGTCGATATCACTATTAGCAGGAAGGGAGCGAAAGTAATTCGCAATCGCATACTTCATAGGAAAAGTGACTGGGATCTTCAATGTAAGTTCGCCATCCTTCACAGGAATCGCCACGGCACCTGGGAGTGGTCGTAATGCGGGACAAGGCAGCGGTTCTCCGACCTGGGCCCCTAATCGAATGCTCAGAGCCAAAACGACTGAGAGACTCTTTTGGTTTGCAACGACCTTGAAGTTCAAAGCAACCGGTGCCGAACTCATATATACAGCGGGCTGATTTGTCACCTGGAATTGATTGAAGAGCTGAGGCCAAGACTCGCCGACTGACTTCTTCAAGTTCAATTTCGTCAGAATTTGCTCGTCAACTTGTTTTTGTAGCTTCTTTGTTAGTTTGTCGATTTCTTTACCAGCACGGGTCGCAATTCGCACAGAAAATGGTCCCAAAGAAACACTGGGTTTCTTGGTCCACTGATGTTGAATGGTGTGGACGACTTTCAAACTCCAGTCAGGAGCAACATTCAAACTGACGCGCACCTTCAACGTCAAAGTGCCATAGGTTTCTTTGTGTTTCTTGATCCGGAGTAGCCTGTTGCCAGCTTTCCAATCAACTCGCGCCTTTGTATAAATGGGCAAGAGGATTTCAAGTCCTTTGCCATCTGGAAACGGTGAAATCTGTATGGCACCGTTGCGACGGACTTCAACTTCCAGCTTCCCACGTAAGGCTCCCTTTCCAATGTCCTGCCCGGTGACAAAGTAGATGCGACCCTTCGGCCCTCCGCCCAGCACTTCTTCGGCGGTGTTCTGGATGGAATTCATCGGAAGAGAAACAGGCAAACTTATGTGGGAAGCGGCAGGCTTTCCTTTATTTTGAGCCATGACCGCAGGCGTGGCAATGGCTGAAACCAAAACACAGCCCAGACTCATGGTCATAAGAGACTTGGATTTACGATCAATGAGAGTGGTTGTTCTAGGCTTCATGATTCAGGATCCTCCAAATTTGCTTGCTTCAACAAGATCGAAAGGTGACGGAATACTAGGTCGGTACTAATGTCACCACACGCATAACGCGACTTTGATTTGCTCCCACGAGTCCTTGAACATTCGATAGTTGTGCTGAATGAACAACGAGTCTGTCGATCTTGGACGATTTAGAACGAATCCGCCCAGAACCTCGCGTGTTGACAAGGCACGAAGAGCCCTCAACACCTTAAAATGTTGGGTTCAAGGCATCTGATCGGGATCTTCGTGGATCTCGGTCACCAAGTATTCTTCTGGAAAAAGTGGATAATCACCGGGAATATATCCATCCGGTGGTTTCCAAGTTGAGGGGAGATAGCTATCGACGTTCTCCCTCAATTCGGCGGGATCTCGCATCACCAAATCCGTCAGATATTCTTGTGGATTGACGTCGAGAGCCACGCAATTCAAAACCAATACGTGAAGAATAGCCAAGTGTGCTCCGGCCTTCTCATTCCCGATGAAAAGCCCGTGTTTTCTTCCGATCGCAATTGATCGCATTTTTTGTTCAGACCAATTTTTGTCGTGTGGGGCTTTCGCATCGGTAAGGAAGTGAGTCAATGCATCCCATTGATTCAATGTGTAGTCGATTGCGCCTCTGATGCTGCTCTTTGGTAGGTAGGCGATTTATGTCTTTTCCAGCCAAATTTTGAATTCATTCATAACTGTGGAGTTTGTTTTTCTTAGCTCTAAATGCTCTGCTGTTCCGAGGCTGTTCTCTTCTTTTGCTCTGTGCTTGATCTCATAGATTCTGCGCTAGAACGCTCGGACTTCGTCGGCTCCTTTGGCAAACGCTTTCCCCCAGCTTCAAAAATTTCCTCCAGGAGTGAAGATTACAGCCCGTCCTAGTTCTTGTTTCTGGGGTCGTAATTGAATTGTATCATGCGTAGACATCGACGACTAAAGTGCCTTTCGACCCGCCCAAAATTTGGGCTGGAGTTTGACTGCTGCGAGAAACATTGAAGAAATAGGCGAAGAGAAGGATTTCTGGAGCGAGGAAGACCCACATGTATCCGAGCTTGCACTTGCCCTCGACTCGGTCGGGATCATTTGTGAGATTGACAGGGATTTCGCCGGCGAGCACTAATTCTTGTTTGGCTAAAAGCTTGCGAATCCTCTCCCAAACGATTTTGAGATGCTGACTCTCTTCCAAAAAGATCCGCGCCAAGCCGCTTTCTGAAATCGCTATCTTCTGCCGGCGATAGGCTTTGCGCAATCGATGCAGAGGCATTGAGTCTGCGCATTTTCTGACAATGAGGTCAGCCACAATCCCCACGTCAAACTTCTGTCCGCCTTGAAATGGACGGCACGGCGCGGGAGTCTTGGCCATGAATTCTTGGTAAGCGCAAGAAATCGCCTCGCGCTTGTATACACGACGTTCGAAGTGACCTGAAACAAAAGCAAAGACCATTGATTCCGTCCAAGAGTCTCAAGTCTTCACCGTTTGACCGCAATTCAGATATTCCCGCTGATGAGCGTGAATATCTGAGCTGAAGTGACGAGTGGATAAACTCTCTCATTCTTTGCTGTTGGCCTTGCGCTTTTCGTCAGCGCGGGCGGGTTTGGCAGCCTTCTCTTCAAAACTTAACTCCGGCTTCGCTCTCATACGCGGAAGACTCTCGGAGCGTCGGCCGAATTTATCTTTGTTGAGGACTTCAATCTTTTAGCCTTGGCCCTCAATTTTAGAGCTTTGGGATTCAATCTGCACTTGTTGAGCCTGAAGCTTGGCTTCGAGGGCTACTTTCTCGTCCTTAAACAGCGCTTGAAAAGCTTCATAGGTTTCGCGGTTGGCACAGCGCTTTGATCGAGAGCTGAGGAATCGAGTGAGAGGTCCATATACTGGGTTCTACCGCCCAGTTCAGCGATTGTCCTGAAATTTTGACAAGTTTAGCCGAAGGAAGGCTCCCAAACATTGATCCCAGGTGCGTGAAAGGGGTCAAGACCTTCCAAAAGCCAAGACAGCTCAGAGCTTGAGGTTTGGACCGTGTCCGAGTCGTAGGGGAACAGAGGGAGGATGGAGGCGGACTTCTCAAGGCGCTTGTAGAGAAGAGAAAAACCTCCACGAGTCAGAGAGAGGAACTTCACGCGATTTCAACGAGGATTGAGAAAGACGAAGAGGGGAGCAGAGAACGGATCGAGCTAAAGCCTCTTAACCAGGGCAAACAAGCCGTCATGTCCCTTTCGCATATCAGCGACATCCCGAACAACATGAACGATCGGGGATTGAGGAAAGATCATCAGTGGCTCTGCCCAAGATCATCGACCAACTGAGCAATCGAGTGTGGGTCAGGAAGAGTCGAGAAGCGAAGCTGAAGGCGATCTAGAGATAGATCCAGTGTCGAGGAATTGAGAGCGGGATAGTCTTTGAACTCTAATTGAACAGAAGGCGAAAGATTGGATTGGGAATTGGACAAAGGAGTTATATAGAGGCGACCTCGGAACGTGGGAATATTGAGATCCTGGTCTCGGGCAAACTGCTGCTGAGCCAGGTCGGATTGGTGGAATCGATCCAGGAGATCGTTCCACTCAGAGTCGGCTAAGCGTGCAAAGGAGAGTCCGGCAGTCAGAGGTTTAGGAACTCTTCGCTTCTAACTAATTTTGGCTGGCTGCTTTGAGCGCTTACTTCTGGACGGATTCGTCTTTCCTCTTCTATTCAGAGTCCTTAACGGCGTTGTTTTCTCTTTTCCCGTTGAAATCTTGAGAAAGCCGCTCATGAAAAAGTAGATCAAGTTATATCTAAACCGGAAGAGGCAAAGAGCTGATTCGGTGACCGTTGGAAAGCGGAGTCTCTGAAACGAGGCCTTGCCGATACTTGGTAGGGGGAGATTTTGCCCTACAGGTGTATGATAGAGTAAAATCGGAGTCCCCTACTCTGTTTGATAAAGGAAGATCATTAACAATGTCTATCTCAAAAAATCTCACTCTATCATGTGCCATTCTCACGCTATCGGTGGCGTTCGGAGCTAATCATGCCATGGGCAGCCCGGATAGGGAGACTGGCCAGAAAACAAAAGCTAGTGCAGCAAAATCAATAGCAGCGGCATTCAAGACCAATGATAAGAAGAAATTCAAAGAGTATGTGGCTCCGTCAGCGCTTCGGAAGCATAAAGATGACTTTGATGACTGGTACAAAAAGTTGAGAGCTTATACCCAGAATCGCGCTCCTCAGCTTTTCCCAAAAGGAAACAGACTCATTCTTTACAACGGTTTGTGGTATCTCACCGACGTCACCCATGTTCATGTCGATCTGTTAAACAAGAGAAATGTGGCGAGAGTAGTTATCGCGGCTCTGAAATACGAAAACCTCGAAGCCTTCCATGCTTGTTTTTCAAAAGCCCATCCACCTAAAAGCGTCAAAGAACTCAATGACCGGTTTGACGCTTGGAAAAACACCAAGAGACTCTCCATTGACAGAATAAAATCTCTCAAGTTTAAGGAAGTGAGAAAGCTATTCTATTTGGAAAGCGAGCGCCCCACAGCTTTGAACAAGTTAGACACAGCAAGTTCAATACTCAAGACGTTCAAGGCCAATGATAAGCAGAAATTCAAAGAGTATGTGGCTCCGTCAGCGCTTCGAAAGCACAAAAAGAACTTTGATGACTGGTACGAAGAGTTGAGAGCTTATACCCAGAATCGCGCTCCTCAGCTTTTCCCAAAAGGAATCAGGTTCATAAAATATCAGGGCTTGTGGTATCTCACCGACGTCACCCATGTTCACGTCGATTTGTTAAGCAAGGGCAATGTAGCCAAAGTCATACTTCTAGCCTTGAAATACAAAAATCTTGAAGCCTTCCATGCTTGTTTTTCAAAAGCCCATCCACCTAAAAGCGTCAAAGAAC
>JARGOJ010000672.1 GCA_029210225.1 Planctomycetota bacterium | reverse complement strand
AACAGGCCTCGGCGCCAAGTGTTCGTCGCCGTGATATGAGTTGCTCCGGGCATGATCCAAAGCCCTGAGTCGGGAATCGTGTGAAACATTTCCAGCGCTTGATTGAGCGGGACAAGAGGATCACGATCGCCGACGACAATGAGGGTGGTGTTTTGAATGGACGCGAGACGCGCTAACTCGTGATTATGGTCTGTCGTCGCGGGGTCCATAGCCTGAGCGACTCTCGGGATCACAGACTTCCAGGCGTTCGGCCCGCCCTGAGCCATATGCAAACGGCTCAGCCAACGACCCAGACCGAGGCGCTCCCATCTCTCGGGGGACGCGATGGCGCGTGTTTCTTCATATTGAAGAGCGCTCTTGGAATAACTGACCCGATAGAGCACCAAGCGTGCGATGCGATGCCCATGATTGAGCGCCAACCAAAGCGCGGTCGCTCCCCCCAAAGACGAGCCGACGACATGGGCTTGATCGATCCCGAGCTCGTCGAGCATCTCTAGAATCGCGGCGCCGATATCGCGGATGTGAAGCTGTGATCCCCGCATCGGACTCCGACCGTGTCCGGGCATATCAGGGGCCAGAACTCGGAAGCGCTTGGCTAACTCGGGGATGTGGTCTTTCCACTCTTCGCTACTGATTCCACCGCTGTGAATCAAGACGAGCGCATCCTTATCGTGGGAGCCTTCATCGCGAAAAAAGAGTTTGGTCATAGCTGTCTCCAAGGCCCACTTTGGTGAGCCTGCGTCAGAGAAGCTCTCAAGCGACGCAAGTAAAATCAAGACCTTCCACGAGCTCTCGCGATAAAAAGAGGTCCCGAATGATCTGCCGCGCTCCCTTTACTCCCACCGCCGCAAGGATATGTGGACTTTTTGTCGTTTTAGAGGGAGAAAAGAGTCTTTCCAAATCATCATAGGAATGAACAGATGCGCCGTAGATGCGCTGGCCAATTTTGCGCGGGTCTAACTCGAACCACCCAGCGATCCGCTTCCCCTTCTTTTCAAGAGAACGAGCAAAGCGTTTCGAATCGCGTCCGGCTCCCGCCATCCAAACGCTCTCTTCTTCCTTTAAACGAGTCCGACAGAGCAGCTCCACCTTCAGCTCTCGGAAGGCTTCGGGGCGATAGCGAGGATCGGAGAAGGTCAGGCGATCGAGATGATGGCGCCAAAAAACCGCGATATCCTCGGTCTTTCCAAAACGAGCCCCCGATTCCCAAAGCCGCAGCCAAAGATCGTAATCCTCCGGCCAATCCCCATCCCGATAAGCCCCAAGCTCCTGGACAAGCTCTCTCTTATAGGTCACCGAAGGATGGGCGAGGGGCGACTCGACGAAGATATCCCTGCTGATATCACCGTGACCCTTAAGAGAGTTCAGCCAGTCCACATAGTAGTGAAGCCCGTGACTCGCCGTTTCTGCGGGGAAGAGACGAAGCTCTCCGGCCCAAACATCGCAGCTCGGCTCTTTATCGATAGCTAAGGCAAGCCCGCTCAGGCGCTCAGGCCCCATTTTGTCGTCCGCATCCAACCGGACCACCCAGGGTCCTCGACAGTGCTCTAAGCCTGTATTCAAGGCTGCCACAAGACCTTCATGAGGCCTGGAGATCAATCGGATCCGACAATCAAGCTTAGCTCTTGCCTCGACCAGCGATGCCCCAGAGTCGGTAGAGCCGTCGTCGACGAGGACGCACTCCCAAGATTCAAAGGAGTTGTTGAGAACGCTGTCCAAACATTCCTCAAGAGTCTCTCTCGCATTGAAGAAGGGCAGCAAAATCGAAAATTGGGGGAGGGTCATGAAATGGGAGCCTTTTTCACCGGAGTCTCCTCCCTATATTGCCGAAAACCCGCCTCTTTGCAAGGCCTCAAGAGACCCAAACACAAGCAAAACATTTTCCTGGATTTATTTAACAAAAACCTAAAAGATTTGCGATATAACATCGTTCTAGAAGATGTTTTTTAGGGGATTCATCACGAGGATCGAACCATGGAACGAAGCAATCATCTCATTCCACTTCCAATTCAAAATCGTCAAGTCTCCGGGGCCACAAAGTACGGCCCGAAGCGCTATCGATCGAAGCGTCAAGCCGGCTCCGAGATCGCTATCGAGGCCCAGCTCCTCGACTACGCCCGACGCCTCACCGACGAGCAACAAAAACAGCTGCTTGAACGGATTGAAGCGTTAGCCAAAGATATTCAGAGCCCAACAGCCGAAGAGTTGGGGGCGAGCATTGAGGACGAGAAGCCGAGTCAACTCTTTAATGATGTGGAAGACTTCGTCCGCCGCTTAGAAGCGGGGGACTACTTCGACGGCTGGGGATGGGATCCCAGGATCGGCGAAGAGAGGGCGTGGGGTGATGAGAGCTGGGCTCAGGAAATGGATGAGATCCTCGAACGCATCAGCCACTGCTTTCAATCGGGTCCCCCCGCGGTCGCTGGAGAATGCTACAGCCGGGTCCTCGGCACCTTCCTCATGGGAGATGAAGCGGGCATATTCTGTGGTCCAGAGCCCGCCGAACGAATGCTCGACAGCGACTTAAATCTCGTCCGAGCCCGCTACTTCCGTTGTGTTTACGAGCAGACTGCCCTTTCAAAGCGCGCCCAACGCCTCTTTGTCATTATGGATGAGTTAGACGGAATTGGAACCGCCACAATCGGCCTCCAAGCTGTCATGGATTCTAAGTCGTCCCGGCTCCCTGATTACGAAGACTTCCTGCCGCTCTGGATTGACTTTCTAAAAAGTCGAGAACAGGAACGAAGCCATCGCCCGAGCCTTTTCCAATGGGAACGTCACAGCCAATGGTTGCTTCGAGAAGCATTACAGCTCGCCAAAGGCGTTGACGGCTTGGCTGAGTTGGCCCGAGAGCGAGGTCCTGGGAATCCCGAGGCCTATCATCAGTGGATCGCCGCGCTCATTCGAGAAGACAACCTAAAGAAGGCGGCCTTCGCAGCACGAGAAGCCTCCGAGCGTATAGAGAACGCCGAAGAGCGAGCCGCTATGGGAGAAGTCTGGGCCGAGCTGTCCGTTCGTCTCAGCCACCCCAGAGATGTCCTCAACGCTCGACGCCTTGCTTTTAGAGCCTCTCCAAGCACTCGCCGACTTCTTGAATATTGCTCTGAAGGCGAGCCCGCTCAAAACACGATGAGACAGCGCCTAAAAGCCGAACTAGAATACGCTGAGACCTGCGAGAAGGCTCCGTCTCCCCGACTCATGGCGGTCCTCGATTTACTCCTCGGTCAGGTTGAATTGGCGCTGGAGTCTCTTGAGGATTCTTCGGTGATTGGTTGGAGCCGAAAAGATCACCCTGGGCACATATCTTTCCCAGCGCTTTTAATCGTCGGAACCAATTCGATTCCAAAGAGCGAGAGTGTGATGGCGCGGCTCTGGTCGCAGCTCGACACCATTCTTTCTTTGAAGGATGAGGACGAGCTTCCCAGCGCAGCCATTTTCAGGGCCTGTGGTCTCACTCCCCCAAGCAAAACACCAAGCAGCTTCCGTGCTTTGCTTGAGCCCATTCTCGAGCGCCTAAGACTCAGCGCCAAGCGCCGCGCCGAGCTTTTGGAGGGCTTAAAGAGAATCACATTGAGGCGAGTTCAGAGCATCGTCGAGAACCGTTTTCGCGGGGCCTATGAGCGAGCCTCACTTGTGACAGTCGCTTGCGCGGAAGCCTTTTTCCTCGCCGGAGATGAAGAAGCAGGTCTGGAGTTATTGAAGGTCACCCGACAAGATTTCCCAAGGCATCGGGCCTTTCATAAAGAGCTCAGCGAACTGCAAAACGACTCTCCGTTGCTTCCGAATGTCGCGGCTTGAGAGAGCAACGAGTGGCTGTTGAGGCAGGGTTTTCTAGTCGTCGAAGACTGGTGGAACCCTGTTCTTCATCCTATGTTCTCCTACTTGCTCTGTTCTTCCCCGCCCTCACCTTGGGCTCCAAGTCGCTTTTTGAGCAGATGGTCCCTGGCAAAACGCTTCCATCTCCCTATACTTTGGCGGCTTCTAGTTTCCATTGTTTGAGAGTTTGGGAGGAAAAGAATGCTGAAGTTAAAGAGTTACGTCGCCGGCGCATGGCACGAAGCCACAGGTGGTTGGCGCCCTCTGCTCAATCCCGCAACCGAAGAAGTCATCGCAGAGACCTCGACGGAAGGCCTGGATTTTGAAGCGGCTCTCAAACACGCCCGAGAGGTCGGCGGTCCGGCCCTTCAAGCCCTCACTTTCAACGAGAGAGCCGCAAAGCTCAAAGAGCTCTCCAAAGCCATCTATGAAAAGCGCGAAGAACTCCTCGACCTCGCCATGCAAAACGGCGGAAACACAAGGGGAGATGCCAAATTCGACGTTGATGGAGCGACAGCCACACTCTCAGCCTACGCCTACTTCGGCAAGAACTTGGGCACTGAACCATTCCTATTAGATGGTGACTTCGAGCAAATCGGTCGCAATCCCCGCTATGCGGGCCGCCATCTCCTGACTCCCCTCAAAGGCGTCGCCGTCCATATCAACGCCTACAACTTCCCAGCCTGGGGCTTCGCTGAAAAAGCGGCGGTGGCCCTGCTCGCAGGAATGCCCGTTATCAGTAAGCCTGCGACAAGCACAGCCCTCGTCGCTCATCGCATGATGGAGATCATCGTCGGCTCCGTCTCATTCATCGCCGGCAGCACCGGAAATCTCCTGAGTCTCCTCGGCTCGCAAGATGTTATGGCCTTCACTGGTTCGGGACATACGGCCGCTCACCTACGCAGCATGGAGAACATGATCAATCGGGCTGTGCGAGTCAACGTTGAAGCGGACAGCCTCAACGCTGCCGTCGTCGGTCATGATGTCGAAGTGGGTGGTGACACCTGGTCCATGGCGCTTCGGGAGGTTGGCCGAGATGTCACCCAAAAGACCGGACAGAAGTGCACCGCGATTCGCCGAGTGCTCGTTTCTGCGGAGCATATGGAGAACTTCGTCGAGGCCTTGAAAGAACAAGTCTGTGACGTAAAGATCGGCAACCCAATGGCCGACGGGGTTCGCATGGGACCCCTGGTCAGCAAGAGCCAGGTCGAAGACGTTCGCGCAGGAATCGAAGAGCTCGCCTCACAGACCACTAAGATCTGTGGAGAGAGCCATCCGACGGGCCTGCCTGGAGTCGAAGACGGCAAAGGCTACTTCGTCACTCCTCACATCTTCCGTTGCGACGATATCGAAGCAGCGCCTGCGATTCACAAGAGAGAGGTCTTCGGCCCTGTTGTCTCAGTGATCGCCTACAAAGACGCTGAGCATGCGGCGGACATTATCTCTCGCGGTGAAGGTGGCTTGGTTAGCTCACTTTACACTGACGACCGCGCCTTCGCGAAGTCCATGCTCCTC
>JARGOJ010000671.1 GCA_029210225.1 Planctomycetota bacterium | reverse complement strand
CCTTCTCTAAAGACGCCTTGAAGGCCGTGTTCGGATGCCCCTGCTCATCAAGATCTGAGATCTCATAAAAGCGCGTCAACATCCCCTGGAACTCGTCCCGGTCAATTTTCTCGCCCTTAAATGGCCCCGTCGTGATCGGCTCGTCAAACCACCGCGCTGGCAATGTGTCGTCCTTGCGCTTCAAACCCAAACGGGCGTTAATCAAACGCTCGACCCCCATTATGTTCTGCCCCACCAAATCCAACTGCTCAGGGCTCAGCTCAAGAGAGGTCACATTGGCGATCTGCTTTGAGAAATCTTCTAAACCGGGCAAAGATGGCGAGTTAAAGAGCTTCGTCGTGAATCGACACATACCCACCGAGTCGCCAACAGCGTATGTATTCTCACAACGGCGCACCGCGATCTCCTTACCAACATAGCTATTGGGCTGGGCCGCCACTTCGCCGCCATACAGGTCGCGCTTAAAGTCAGCGTCATCATTGATACGGGCGTTGATCTCCAAAGTCACCCGATTCCTCAAGTGATCCATGCCCCGAGTGGCCACAGCCAAACCAAGGGCGAACGCCTTCAAGATTCGTGCGTCGTGAGGATCACTCTGACACAAGCCCTTCACCGCCATGAGGTATTTCAAGGCTTCTTCCGGGAAGTGACCCTTGGCCACCGCTTGAGTGGAATCTGCAACAGCGTCGCCGATCTCTTCCCGCTTGGCGATCATGAACAAGAGCTTTTCAATAGCCTCGTAGTTACCCCAGGTGAGGTCAAGCTCAGTCTGCTCTTTGCCAACAAGACCCTTCTCATAAAGCTCCATGACCCAACCGACCGCCGACCCCGTCGACGACGTATCCAAACCCAGGTCATTACATATATTGTTAAGACGGAGCACCTGACGGACGTCTTTCAGACCGACGTTCGGACCAAACTTACCCAAGGTCACATATTCCGGACCGTCCCCGACCCCATATTTGTCCTTGCCAAACTCTTCGTCCTCGCTCATGTCATTCAAGGGGCGACAATTGACCGGACAGGCCAAGCACCCCGCCATTCCCGAACGGTATGGATCGATGTTCTCGGCGTCGAGCTCATCCGTCCAAGTCGTGATTTGATTGTTCTTCGTTCCCATGGCCGACAGCAAACGCGATGGCTTGTAGAGGAAAGGCGTCCCCCGAGTCTTCAAAGCGTTCTTCACGACCGAAGTCCGCAACAGCTTCTTCGCGATGTCCCGATTCACAGCCTTATGAGGCTTAAAGGTCTCCCGCTGATATGTCCGCCCCTCAATCAAGACAGCCTTCAAACCGAGGCTCCCCATCTTCGCTCCTGGTCCGCCGCGAGCATAAATCGCTTTGGGACCGGCCATAATACCCGAGCAGAGCACTTCGTTCTCTCCCGCTGTGGTAATCGCCGCCAGAGCATAGTCGCCGCCTTCAACACCATAATCCGCCGCGATCTTCTCCCGAAGGTCGATGTTATCCATTCCAACAATCGACTCGGCGGACTCAAAGGTCACCTTCTTATCTTTGATCTTGAGCAAGGTCCAATCGGCAGCCTTGCCATAAATCACAATGTGATCGATCTCGTTGAACTTCATAAATGAAGGAAAGAAGTCCCCAGCGTTTGCATCCATGAGGATCTTGCTCTCAGGAGACCACGACGACACATTGCCTCGGGCCGCAGAGGGCACATAAGAGGTCAGCAGCCCTGTGCCGAAAATCATCGGGATCTCAGGATGACGCGGGAAGAGACTGGTATCAATAAGGTTGTAGAGCAAGAACATGTTCACGCCTCGTCCCCCAAGCAAAGTCGTCACGACCTCCTTAGGAATGAACGCGTTCTTCACAGTCTTCTTTTCAAGGTCTACAAAGAGCACCTCGCCCTGGGTTGGGAATTGCTTCTCCGTCGCCAGGCGCGCAATCAACTCATCAACTTTGTCACGAATACCCATTCAACTCTCCCAAACACCAAAGAAGCTCAAAGGAAACAGCAAGCTTTTTCTGACGTCTCTATTACACTTTTCCCGTGCTTTTTGAAACTCTCACTCTCGAAGCTCCCCTATGATACGAGATCTGAGTTTGAAACGTTTTGCTCTGTCTCTCTTAGAAACGGAAATCCCTTGAGAAACGCTGAGGTCTACCGAGCTATCGCTCGCCTTGAACAAAAAGGAGGCCGGGCTGTCGTCGCGACGGTCACCTCTATTCGCGGATCGTCCCCGGCGACCCTCGGTTCGAAAATGCTGATCATCGAAGGCGAAGACCGCGCTGTAGGAACCGTTGGTGGGGGTTGTGTCGATGGGCAGGTCTGGGCCGAAGCCAGCGAAGTTTTACGTCGCGGCCGACCGAAAAATCTTGAGCTTGACCTCACCGATCGTGAAGACGACCCCAATCACGGACTCATTTGCGGTGGCCTCGTCACTGTCTTTCTGGAGCCTCTCTTGACCGAAAAACTCTTTATCTGTGGCGCCGGTCACGTCGGCAAAGCCCTCTACGATTTCGCCCAGAACCTCGACTTCCAATCCGTCGTCTTCGACGACCGAGAGATGTTCGCCAACGTGACGCGCTTCCCCAAAGCAGACATCATCGTCGAAGAATTCGAAGCCGGGCTCCCTAAGCTCGACCCCAAAGCCAACGACTCGATAGTCATCGTCACCCGCGGCCATCGCTATGACGAAGCCTGCCTGCGCTGGGCCCTCACCCACGAAGTCCGATACATCGGGCTCATCGGCAGCAAGGTCAAAATCTCCAAGCTCTTCCAACGACTCCTCGATGATGGTTTTGCACCGGAGCGCTTAAAGAAGGTCAGAGCCCCGGTTGGTCTGGATATTGGCGCGGTCACTGTGGAAGAGATCGCCCTCTCGATTGCCTCGGAGCTGGTCGCCTTCCGCAGAATTGGCGCGGACATCCACCGCAGCCTGGATGGTCAAGCCCGAACGATCCCCGCGTCTCTACAGAGCGCTATCAAACAAGCGGCGGCCAAAGCATGAGTCGGGAGCGCCTGGCTAATCTCCAGCGCGCAGTCGCCGCAACCCCTGAAGACATTCTCCTAAGGTCCCAACTCTACCGCGAGCTGGTCCGCCTCGGCCTCTGCCCCGAATCTGCTGTTGAGCGCGCCGCCTATCACAAAGACCCAGCTGCAAACGCCTATTTCAAAGGTCGCGCCGTCCGAGCAAGCGTTCGCAGTGACCAGGACATTCTCGAACTCGAAAACCTCCCCATCCAAAAGCTCTGCCTTTACTACATTCCGGGCATCACTGGTCTCGGATTGGGGGTCCTCAAAAACAAGCCGATTCACACGCTCAAGCTCGAAGCGCTGGAGTGTTTGAGCCCAGAATCCATCACGCTCTTAAAGGACCTACCGCTGCAAGAACTCAGCCTTCGTAGCTGCTATGAACTCGGAGACAATTACCTAGAATCATTACAAGGTCTCTCGTCTCTGAAAACGCTGAATCTTTGCCACTGCTCCATCTCTGACGCAGGCCTCGATCATCTAAAGTCCTGCCCCATTGAGACGCTCTATCTAAGAAGCATTCCCAAGCTCTCAAACTCCGATTTGGCGCCCCTTTCCAGGCTCCCGCTAAGAACTCTGGATTTGAGCGACAACACCATTTCAGACAAGGCGCTCAAGCACCTTCAGGACCTGCCTTTAAAAATACTGCGCTTGCGCTTTTGCAATTTCATCACCGGCTCCGGCTTCTCTTTCCTCAAAGAGCTCCCCCTGACAACCCTCAGCCTCGATAAAACAGCCATTCAAAGTAAGCACATAAGCCTCCTGAGGCCCTTACCCCTTGAAACCCTCAATCTTTCATTTAATCCTCATATGGACCTTCAAGGCATGAAGGCGCTCCGAGGCTTTCAACTCAGGAAGTTGACCCTCTCCCAATGTCATAGCTTCATTGGAGAGGGCCTACAATGGCTGGACAGCTCACCCATAGAGCATCTCGACCTCTCCCACAATCGCAACATGAACGGGAAGGGCTTCCGCTTCCTAAAAGGTGCTCCCCTAAAAATTCTCAATCTGAGAAACTGCTTTTCACTTCAAAACGGCAACCTGAAATTTCTAACGAATCTCCCCATCGAAGAGCTGTCTTTACAATCTAACAGACAACTTGGAACCGAGGGATTCCACTACCTCGGACAAATGCGAAGTCTTAGAAAACTCAATGTATCGAGCACCAACGCTGATGGAGAAACATTGTCCATGCTTCGAAGCGCGGCAACCCTTCAATCTCTGGATTTAGGGCAGTGTGAGCGCATTGCGCCAGAGGCCTTCTCCCAACTGAAGGACCTCCCGCTCAAAGAGTTAGACCTCAGTGACACTCGAATTGACGACAAGACTCTCGAACAGCTCAGCTCCCTCCCTCTAGAATCATTAAATATTAAGGGCTGCGACAGCCTCACAGAGGCCGGCCTCCAATGTCTCCAAGAAACGTCCCTCAAGGAGCTAAACTGTAACTTCCCCGAAACTGCGAGACGCCTTCTCTCATGACCTCTTCAATCCCTCGATACTTGCTACACTGGTCTTATAAGAACTATCAGAATACCCAAGGTTTATTGATGCTGGATTGAAAACTCCCATTGAAAACATTAAGCATAAAGAACTGCCCGACAGTGACCTCGAAAGGGCGCTCTTACTTTCCATTCATAGAGGTTCCTAAATAATGAATCAGGCACTTGAACAAATTGGCGACTATAGACTGCAATCGGAGCTAGGCCGAGGAGGAATGGGAGTTGTCTATAAGGCCATTCACCAAAGCTCTGGAACTCAGGTCGCCATCAAGTTGCTTCTCAATCCCAATCATGAATTGAAGATAAAATCACTCATTGAAGAAGCCGTCACTGGCAAAAAGGTTGACCACCCCAATTGCCTCAAGATCTATGAGATTCTCAGCTACGGAGGCGACGAAAGCCCTGCCATTGTTTCAGAATACGTGGAAGGCCTCAACGCTCGCGACTTCCTCGACCTGCCGCTCTTCGTCGAGCAAGACTTTGTTTTTTCTCCGCTCAGCGCGTCCTTGATCTTCGAGCAAATGCTTCGTGGCCTTCGCGCCGCACATAATGCTGGGCTCATTCACCAAGATATTAAGCCAGAGAACTTCCTCATTGAGCAAGAAGCCATCGATGCCATTGTCGGCGGCGTCAATGACGAGGGCCAGTTAGATCACGATGAAATGGATGATGTCTTGCTTGGTCTTCGCGAGACCAGCTGGATAAAACTGAGTGACTGGGGACTCTCCATATACAAAGAGCAAGAGCGTTCCATGGGAAAGAGCCTCTCTATTAGCTTATCCCGCATTCCTGAAGAAAAAAGGGGGGGCACCCTTGTTTACATGCCTCCAGAACAGAT
>JARGOJ010000670.1 GCA_029210225.1 Planctomycetota bacterium | reverse complement strand
GCTCGTGGCATAATTCAGTCTGATTGATAAGAGGGTTGGTCTTCTTTCTCTCTTCAGTGTAGGGCTTATGAATCGGGGCCTGGAGAGGTTTTTAGAAATCCCTCTCTGAGTCGTCGCAAAGTTAAATCAATAATATAGACATCCCTTAAGAGACTCGCCTAAGGTCCTTGAGGAGATGAGGACAAAGTATTCATGACAGGCAAAAAAGCCGACAGCATCGTCAAAGAACTCAAGACCTTTGTGAAAGAGCTTAAAAAACGTCCTGATCTCAAGGTCCAAAAGGCCACTTTTGGAAAGCGCGCCAAAAAATTGGAGCTTGCCAGAGTCCGAGAGCTCTCCCCAGAATTGGCAGACCTCTATCAATGCGTTGATGGTATCGATATTGAATGGAGTTTCATTGAGGCTCCCAACGCAGGGGGCCGCCTTCGCATCCCTCCTGCCGAGTTCGCTCGCTTTCAAGGCGAAGACGAAACCCGCATGGGTTTCGGAGCGACGAAGGACGCCCTGCTTCTCGACGATCAAGATTCGAGCGCCACATGGTTGGTTCGCGATTCTAAAGGCAAGTGTCAATTGCTCTTTGCAGCTCCCGCTGAAGGTGCTGATGCTGTTGTCCCCGCAAGCTCTCTCAACGACTATCTCGAAGCTGCTATTTCCTCCGGATTCATTACAAATTGGCCTTTTCTCAATGAAGGACCTCCGCTCTCCATATCGGTTGACTCTGAACGAGCGGCAAGGGAACGATTTCAGGCGCCTCCTGTGAAGCCCGCGAAGCTTCGAGCAGGAATCAGGGTTCATTCTGAGGCCGCCCGCGGTGAAATCAAATCGGTCGTCCACCCACCAAAGAGCTCTCCTGACGACCTTTGGAGCTTTGTGGATGGACCGCTCTTTGAAGTTCAATTCGATGACGGCCTCCTCGCCTGGGTCCCCCAACGATCAATAAAGCCTGTCAAAGCTTCCGCTGACTTATACGAAGAGTTGATTGAGCCGAGTCAGATCATCCCTTGTGATTCGAAAGAGTCGGTCCTTGAATCCATGGATAAACTCGCACGAGCTGGGGGACCAGCGGGAGACAGCAATTATGTTCAGGGCGTCGGCTCTGTCAGTGGTAATGCATGGATCGTCGCGGGTTTGTTCGCGAAACGCTCCCCAGTTCAAGTCTGTAAACTATTAACAGATCTTGCCCAAGCTGCTGACAAATATGGCGTCGATCTCAACAGCAGCCGAGACATGGATAAGGCTGGGGTCTATTCCGCAAAGCCATGGAAGAGTTGTCGCTGGAAGTTTAAATTGAAAGAAGTCTTTGATGGATTGCTCTGTGGACTACAACTGAGAGTGGTCCGGGAATCTAGCAATACTCAGAAGAGCCCCGCAGACCTCATTTCAAAATCAGTGAGAGACGCCCTCAAGGCCGTCCCCTGTACAATTCATATCGGAGAGTCTACTCAGGAGATGCTTGGAAAAAAGGCCGTCTTGGAGTGGCCGGAGTGGGATCACAAATCGGAGCACGCGACAGCACTGGGTTTACCAGAACAGTCCATCGTCTTTCCTGGGGGCCGGAGCTTTTGATATTCCTGCATAGGTCTTTGGGAGCCATCGTCCATCCAATGATTCAGCCAGCCTAATCATTCGCCAATCGCTCCGGGTAAGAAATACTCTGTCTCTGGAGGAATCCGATTGAGAAATTCAGTCAGGGAACCATCCCGGCTCCGTTGATAGTCTTGGGTGTGGGGCCGCCATTCGACAGTTTCTAAGCTTTGTAATTGGGCGAGATGCCGAATTCCATCGCTCGTGATTGTCGTATTTTCAGCCTTGAAGCTCTTTAACTGGGTCAGTCTTTGCAGGCGGCGAAGGGCTCTGTTACTAATCCCAGAATTGGAGATGTCGAGGCTCTCCAGATCTTGTAGTTGGCTTAGCGCTTCGATGACACCATTGTCAATTGTGTGTCCAGTCAGGACTAACTGACGCAAGTTTGGCAGCTCTGTTAGGAAATCTAATTGATAGCTCTGTATTGAACTGCGTTCGATGCGCAGTTCCGTTAGACCCGTCAAACCAGAAAGAACAGATAGATCGTGGTTGTGTAGTCCATAGTCTAAGCTTATGTGAAGAACCTCTAGGTTTTCTTGGCGTGAGATATGGTTGATGCTCTCTTGCGAGAGAGTCATTTCCTCCAAATACAGTTTTTCTAAGGGAGCAAAATATAGAAAGTCGGAGATGTAGCTGTCATCGACCCGTTGAGATCCGAAAATTATCGAATTGAGTGCCGTCGCCTCTTTGAGTTGGGCCAAACCACTGGATGGCCCCTTGTCAATACTGAGGTTTAATTGATTGAGATTCGGGAGCTTGACAACCTGGGTGGCCAATTGGGGCTCGAAATCACTGCCGTGGATTAATAGCCGCCTTATCTTTGTCAATTGGTCAAGCTGGTGAATTGAGTCCCCGTCGAAAACCCATAGGGCTAAACTCTCCAAGTGTTTAAGAGCTGTGAAGCAGCCGAGATGACCATCGCCGACTTGTCCTCTGACTTCAAGCGCTTGTAAAAATGGAATTTGGGCGATCAGCTCTGCCTCTTGATCGCTGCAAGGGTGATCGACGCACAGCGAGGTTAATAACTCGCCAGACTCAATAGCTTTTTTGACAGAAGCATCACCCATCATCCAATCACCGAAAATTGTCTCTGTCTCCCAATCCAAAGGACAAATATCCAGAAATGGTTTTTGAATCGTCACCATCTCAGTAATCAGCGCTTTTGCAGTATCGCTTTCTAAGCCCAGCCCTGGTTTGTTGAAAACCTTATAAGCGTCCATGTGCCGCCCTGCACGCCAATGAGACATCGCCAATTGCTCTTGGGCCCTTCTCTCCTCTGGATCCAACGCGGCCACTCGTTGCTGACTTCTTAGTTCTTTATCCATAGAAATTTTAATTCAATTCCCTAAAAAGCTCGGCGAGTGTTCCATCTTTGGCGGAGTAGTGTTTATCAATGAAGAGGTCTTCGAGTTTTGGAAATGCTTGGAGGTCTCTAAAACCTTGATCGGTAACGAGAGTTGAGCTAAGAAACATCAATTGAAGCTCCGGGAGCGATTGCAAAGCTGCGAGCTGCTCATCCCCGACCGCTGTGCGGAAGAGATCAAGGCCTTTGAGTGATTTCAGTTGAGCAATGTGGGGAAAGACAACGCTGTTGATATCGACGTTCTTCGTGATTGTTAAGTTCTGCAATTGCGTTAGTTGACTGAAAAATTCGCATTGCCTTGAGTGAATTCCACAGTTGAAAAGACACAGATCGTTTAATTGGGTGAGATGCCCGAGGGCTGAGTAATCACTTAGCTTAGTCTTTCTTCCAACCCTCGATAAACGCAGCTTCTTAAGGCTCGTTGATTGACAGAGACTATTCAATTCCTCCTCTTGAAGGTCGCCTTCCAGGGTCAAACTCTTCAATGTTGTTAATTGCCCGAGCATCGCGCAATCTTCGCCTTGAAAATGATAACTCGCGATTGATAAATGACTCAGTGATTGATTTCTAAGGCTTGTAAGCAGTTGAAGAGAGCCCCGAGTGACCGTCAGGGAGAGTTCTCGAAGGGCTTTTAGGGAAGAAATGGCCGCTATGAGGTCCGGATTTAGGTTGCGGCAGGTTAAATCGAGGGTTTTGATGTTTTTTAGCGACTCTAATCCTCGAAGCGGCGAATTTTTTGCGTTGATAAAGGCCACGCTGAGGCTCTCAAGGTCTTTCGCCGCGCTCAGAACGCTCAAATCGGCACGGAACCAATGCGCTTCTCGGAGTCGGAGCGCGGATACGTAGGGAACCTCAATAAAAGCGCGGAAATCATTTTGATCAATAGGCCCAGGGATCTCGACACCTTCCAGGAGCTGTCCTGAGCCTTGAATCGTTGAGATCTCTTCGGAGTTGTCTCTTAAGACCGCCCAGCTGGGGAAGCCTCTCCAATGTCGAGGATGATCTTCAAGTTTTGGTTTTTGCTCCGCCACCATGTCGGCGACCAGGGATTGGACCTCGGGGTCATCACCGTAAAGTAGATCGAGGCTTGAGTAAATTTTGTAGGCCTTCAGCCATTGCCCGCTGCGCCGATACTGACGGGCCAACTGCTTTAGTGATTCATCTTCGTGGGGGCTTTGAAGGATTCGCCGCTCGCGGCGTCGCAGCTCTCGATCCATGGGCGCTCACCAGGATTATGGGGTTCGATCCGTCACGGATGATATCAAGAAGCCTCCCCCAGTCTGTCTAGATATTCTGAGAGGGGAGGCTCTGTCGCACGGAAATAAACGTGATGATCCCAGAGCAAGAGTTCCAGTTGGGGCAGCGCGCTGAGGGCCTTAAGGCCCTCCACTGTGATGGGGCTGTCCCCCAAGAAGAGAACTTGAAGAGAGTTCAGCCCCGCCAACTTTGCGACTCCAGCATCGCTGATGCAAGTGCCGGAGAGGTCTAAGGACTCTAACTTTTCCAGGTCTTTCACAAAGTCGAAAATCCTGTCGCCAACTTGGGAGTTTTGGGTGATCGAGATTGCTTTTAAATTTGGGAGTTTTGAGAGAAGGTCCATCTGTGATTCTCGAAAACGGCAGCGCTGAAGATAGAGAGATTCGAGCCTCCTGAGTTGTGTTAGACCAGAGAGTTCAAGTTGGCCGAGGCTTCGATGGTCCGAGAAACACAGTCGCGCCAGGGATTTGGCGCGGCATAGGTCATCCAAGCCTGATTGGCTAAACTGACCTGCTCCAATATCAAGGTCCGTCAGACCGCCGCAGTCCCCAAGGATTTTTAAGTCGTCATCCCCAAGCCTCCGAGCATTCACCTGAAGATCTTGGAGCTTCGAATGATCTAGGTAGCGGAGCGCGCCGAGCTTTCCATTGTGAATTGTGAGCTTCAAGCTTTCAAGGACCCCGAGGCGGGCAATGCTGGTTGCGAGGCTTGGGTTGAGGCGCTGGCTCTCTAGGGTGAGACCGCAGAGCTGGGTCAGATCCCCGAGCGAATCGAGGGGGGAGCGCTTGGGGTTGATCGTGGCTAGGCTGAGGCGCTCAATGGAGCAGCCCTGAAGGCTGGAGAGGTCGGCGCGAAATCGGTCGTCGGTCAGACGAAGGCTCAGCAAATAGGGAATTGAGGCGACTTGTTCGAGGATCTCCGTAGTGAGGACCCCCTTGATACTTAGACTGTCGATAAAGCGGTGAGCCTCGACGATTTGGTAAAGGGCGGAGGAATGGGCGGTTGGGAAGCTTGGAAAGGAGCAGTCTCCGAGCCATCGGTCAGGGCAATGTTTGAGAACCTCATGCTGCTCCCGAGCCATCTCCGCAACGAGCTTTGTCGCTTCAGGGTCCTGTTCAGAGAGGAGGCCGG
>JARGOJ010000669.1:933-5355 GCA_029210225.1 Planctomycetota bacterium | reverse complement strand
TGGATTGAGCAGCAAAAGCGCACTGTTGAAGAGCTTCGGGCCATGGAGTCACAAGATTTCTGGGCCGAGGAGCGAGCAAAAATTGCTGTAGTGAACCAAGCGATCCGTGATGCGCGGGGAGATCTCGCGAACTGGGGTTGAAATGACGAAGCATCCTTATGTGCCCTCGGTCTTTAGCTATCTGCGCCGTCCCACTCGGGTCGTCGCGGTCGGGAAGGTGCTTGTCGGTGGAAAAGAACCTGTTCGGGTTCAATCCATGACGACAACACCAACCTGGGACGCTCCGGCGACCATCGACCAGATCGTCCGACTTGTGGACGTTGGTTGTGAAATTGTTCGGGTGACCGTACCGTCCAAAAAGGATGCTCTCGCCCTCCCTGAGATTCGTGAAGGGCTCTTGAAGAAGGGCCTTGAAGTCCCCCTTGTCGCGGATATTCACTTTGCTCCAAGCTTAGCTATGTTCTGCGTCGATCACGTCGACAAGGTTCGTATCAACCCTGGGAACTTCGTCGATGACAAGAAGTTTCAGGTGCTTGAGTACTCCGATGAGGAATACAACGACGAGATCAAGCGCCTTGAAGACGCCTTTACGCCGCTGGTTTTGAAGGCTAAGAAGCAAGGCATTTCTATGCGGATTGGGACCAACCATGGCTCCCTCTCCGACCGCATTCTCAACCGCTACGGCGACTCTCCTCTCGGAATGGTCGAGAGCGCCCTTGAGTTTGTGAGGATCTGCCGAAGCCACGATTATCATGAGCTCATCATGTCGATGAAGGCATCGAATCCTATCGTCATGATTCAGGCCTATCGCCTGCTCGCCGCACACATGACCGATGAAGACATGGATTATCCCTTCCACCTGGGAGTGACCGAAGCCGGAGATGGCTTGGATGCTCGGGTCAAGAGCGCTGTCGGGATTGGGTCCTTACTAGCCGATGGTATCGGCGACACAGTGAGAAGACGGACTTTGCCATCGATCCGTTTCAGTTCAACCGCCGATCCTCGAAGCTCGTTGACTTTGGTGGAATGGCTTATGGGAAAACAGCGGTTCCTCGCATCGAGAGTGAGATCGGCACCGCCTATCGCGACCCAAGCTATGAGATTCCAACGAGCGCAACCGGAGACGGCATTGAGACCCTCTGCGCGATTCTAGAGAGCAGCGAAGACCTCCAATTCTTAGCGCCATTAAAGACAAAAGCCGAGGCCCTCGGGGCGGTGCTTAGCGTCGGCTTGAGTGGGGCCGTCTGGACTGGCGCCGTTGATGATCGAGTTCTCAATAACGCCCAACGCGTAGAGTTCCGCGACCTTAACTCAGAGAATCTTTCGGGCGCGAATTTCAAAAAATGGTGTGCGAGTCTGCGCGAGGCTGGGGTTGGGATCACCCTTCGCCTTGAAAGCGAGGCGAGCCTGGGGGCTTTGGACATCGCACGGAAAAACTCTGATGCCCTGGCTTTGGTCGTTCCCCTCGCCTCCATCCGTGAGCACGGGCTTGATCGAGGGCGATCCATGATTGCCCAATTAAAGAACGCTGAAGAGCCGCTCATCTTCGCCTGGGAGATGACCGAGGTCGATCCGGTGCTCGCGCCGTCCACCGTTCTTGGTGGCCTGCTCTGCGACGGTCTCGGGGATGGAATTCGCATGCCCATCCGCAGCGAATACGACGGTATCGACCCGGTCAACGTGGCCTACACGCTCTTGCAAGCCACTCGATATCGCACCGTGCGCACAGAGTATGTGTCTTGCCCAAGCTGCGGACGGACCTTGTTCGACTTGGAAGAGACGACGAAGAAGATTAAAGAGCTGACCGGACATCTTCCAAACGTGACCATCGCGATCATGGGTTGCATCGTCAACGGCCCCGGAGAAATGGCCGATGCCGACTTCGGTTATGTGGGTTGGAAGCCCGGCAAAGTTGATCTTTGGGTCGGCAAGGAAGTCGTCGAAAAAGCCATTCCCGAAGAAGAGGCTCCTCTGCGCTTAGTTGACTTGCTGAAGAAGCACGGGGTTTGGATGGAGCCTGCAGAGCTAGTTGAAAGCTGAACTGGTCTGCGGCCTTCTTAGGTGAAGCAGACTAGAGTGTTGTGCTTCACGCTATACATCGCCGATTCATAGAGGCTTAGCCAAATCCCCACAAGCGAATATTGAGGATTCTCTCTGCCCTTTGCTTTGAGATTTTTCAAGGTTGCGGCAGACAGCTTCCCATCAATCAACTCAAGGTCCAAGACCCCAGTGATCGCCAGCAACTCTGTGATCAAACCCTGGCAGGATCCGAGGTAAACACCGGGTAGGTCATTGTCAATTAATGGTCCCTTGGGCATCTCTCGGGCTATGTAATAGCCTTCATATTCGGAGTGATGAAGCAAGTGAGACTCTGGGTGTAAGTCTCCGACGCTCCTTATGAAGGCCAGGTCTTCATCGGAGACCGGGCCGCGTGTTTGTTGTTACCCAGCTAAAACACAAAAGTAGGCGCGACGAATTTCTTGGAGGGCTGCGAAGGAGTGATTTCCAGAACTGCGCCTTCGGAAGTCGGGTAAGGGACCAGGCTCGACGAAGGCGTCATAACCTTCTGCGAGGAGAAAACGGTTGAGAACGGCGATATCTTCGCGAAAGTCCTCGGCTTCTTCCGCTTCGAATTCATCGTCTGGGTCAAGGGCTGCCAAATCAAGCACGCCGATCATAAAACTCATGGATAATCCTTTGGACAAACTCATTGTTGGACCGTGGTTCTAATGAGATCGGCCATTGGCGAGCCTTGTCTTTGGGGTCTTTCGCCTCGTTGTCAATGAGAAGTGGCATTTCTTCAGTCACCGATTCCCGGAGCGGCTTGACTGAGGATCCAAACTCTTGAAAAACGAAAAAAGGGCGACCGGTGGGTCACCCTCAAGACTCGAACGCTTTGATCTGTGATTCAGATAGGAACGACCATCTGGACAGTGGGAATGCGTTCTTTGAGTTTTGTCTCAATGCCGTTGCGCAAGGTTGCGGTGGAGCTTGGGCAGCCGCTACAAGAGCCTTGCATGCGCACTTTGACGATGCCATTCTCGAAGCTATCGAAGATGATGTCTCCGCCGTCCTGAAGGACAAAGGGGCGAATCTCAGAGAGAACGTCTTGGATGGTTTGGACGACCTCGTCGTTCTTCGGGCTCGCTTCGAGAGCCTTCTCACTGACGCAAGGCGCACCAGCGAGGTGAGATCGGATGGTGCCGCCAATTTTCACGGCGAGAGGACGCCAGTCGTCCCAACCGTCTTTGGTGACAGTGACGAAACGGCCTGAGATAAAGATAGCGGTGATTTTTTCAAGTTCAAAGAGCTTGGCCGCTAAGGGCGAATCAGCCGCAGCTTCTTTGTCGGCGAAGTAAACGCTTGAGTTTGTCACTAGGTCGCGATCGACAGTGAACTTGAAACTCGAAGGGTTGGGAGTGGGCTCCGCAGTGATGCGAATTTCTTTGCCTGGGTCTACTTTTTGTTCTTCAGTCATGATTGGTCCGTGCCTCAAATGAGTTGGAGTGATCCTTATATTGTGTCAGAAGGTAACGCTTTCATGCGGTCCGTCAAGGATCAAATTACGGCTGAAGACTATCCTTTATGGCCTTCTCAAACTCAGAGACGAGGTTAAGCGCCTCGACCTGCTCAGGAATTTCGCAGTTATCCGCGTGGCTTTGCAGTTCGCTCAAGAGTTGCTCCCGCTCACTTTCGCCGAGCTTCCGCGGCTTAAAGCGATGGCCATAGCTACGCCATTGTTCATAGACAGCCCTGACTTTGCGGCGCTTGAGCTTCTTCTCGAGCACCGCTCTGGCGAAACGTTGGAAGATCCGGTCGATCCGTTGTTTTTCCTTCACTGATAGATCACTTTGATCAAACTGCTGATGCTTGGCGGCCATGATTCGAGCGAGCTTTGCAATGTAGCGCCGAGACAACTTCATCGATAAATCATAGAGTTGAGACTCGGTCAGTGTTTTTGATTCAAACTGCTTCGTGACTTTATCAATCAGTTCGACGATCCTTTGATGTTCCGCATCCTCCAGGTCGGAGGACCGAATGTTCTCAACGATAGGTCCCCAAACAACCGTCGCCAATTGATCGGTAATCATGCCGTGAAAAACCCGCTTCAAGCCCAAACCGACAAGGGAGAGGGCCGCTAGGCAGGCCACCATCACGGCGATGCGTTTCGGAGTCATGCGCTTGGCTTTGGGAGTCTCCGTGGTCATTTTTTCAAGGCCTCATCCACGGTTGTTTTCAGTTCCTTGGCCCAGTCAACTTCATATTCTTCGTCAGGAACGTTGGCGTCATCGACGGCCTTGGTCATCTTTTCGATGAAGAGGTCAATCTCAGCCTCGGTCATTTTTTGTTTCACGGTTTGCTGCTTATTACGCCGATTCCCGGAGTTGTTTTTCTCGTTGGTCACGAGCCTGACGTCTTTTC
>JARGOJ010000669.1:0-923 GCA_029210225.1 Planctomycetota bacterium | reverse complement strand
ACTCATTGGAATCGACTTCTCAACGGCGCCTCTGGCAAATCGCTGATAAATCAAGGCGGCGTCTTCGATTTCGGAGCCGCTCAAGTGGGAGTTGGGAACATGTTTTTCGAAGGCTTGACCCACAACGATGATGGGGAACATCGGGCCTTCCGCGAGATCAGTAAAGATCTTGGTGACTTGGCCGAGGCTGATATCTCCCGATTTGAAGCCCACTTGGATGCGGGTGACCTGAGCTTTGACTTTTGTCTTTTGCTCGGCTGGGAGCTGGGATCGATCGATCTCAGCGTTGATGCCCTGAGAGATGCTGTCGGCCATTCCGGCCTTGAACTGGCTGTAAAAAAGCATGCCGCTGAGGCAGCAGATTCCGCCGATGACTCCGAAAACAATCGCGAGGATAAGGAAGACCTTGCCGACGCCGGATTTCTTCTTCTTCTTCTGGGGCCCGTCTTGGTAGTCGTCATTGTATTCGTCATAGGGTGGGCGTGCTTTATTCATGGATCGTCCTCGAATCAGTTGCTAGTTCTGGGGCTTGATGAGCTTAATGCTTTCTGGGACGTTCTCAAGAGCAACTTGGTTTTCAAAGCAAAGGGAAGCATAAGAAATGATCCTCGATTTTTCCTCTCTGAACCCTATGGATACCTACCTCTGGATGGTGAAACTTGTGGTCCCTCGGCCGATTGGTTGGGTCTCGACTATTGATGCCAGGGGCCGACCGAACTTAGCGCCCTTCAGCTGGTTTCAATCGGTCTGCACGGGTCCTCCCATTCTTATGATCGCCGCCGGATCCAAACGGGGTGCTGACGGTCAGATTGGTCCGAAAGACACTGTTGTGAATGCGAGGGAGACTGGGGAGCTTGTGATTCAGTTGGCGCAACGGGACCAAATCGAGGCGCTTGTTAAAACCGCCGCCGACTTGCCTCACG
>JARGOJ010000668.1:2803-5360 GCA_029210225.1 Planctomycetota bacterium | reverse complement strand
CAGCCTTAAGGAGAACCAGGCGGCGCTGTTGCAAAGTCAGATCAACCTCGACGTCTTGTTTGGCTCCGGGGAAACACAAGTCTGCCAGCTTTGCGACCCCAATTTCTAAAGAGTGTTCCTTAAAAATCGCTCTCACTTTTGGGTTCAAGACAGGAGCGAGCGTCTCGTAATCCAGGCCTTGGTCAATAAGCCACTTTTTAATTTCACAGACCCGACTTGTCTGTAATCCTGGATGAAGTTGGATATTGCTTAGATAGTGTCCAATGTCCTGAATATAGAGTTTAATGCACCGTGCCAATTCAGCAGCGCTTGGAGCGGAGACAAGTGGCTGCGTAACGAGAGTGGCGACCATCGCCTCATAATTGGCAAGGTCGAAGTATCCTTCCGCAATCAGGCCCTGAATTTCCGTGCGAACCGCACTTGAATGTGTCGGATCTCGCTCCGCTCTTTTTAGAATATTCAATCGACTCTTCGATAGCGTCACTGTTAAACGGCAATCTGCAGCCCAGGCTTCCTGGGTTTCACGAGCCCCCCGACTGCGATACGCCCTCCTACCAAGTTGAAAGTACCAAGGTTCTTCACCACTCCCTCTCGCCTGCTTAATCAGCGATTTCAAGTGTAAATCGTCCGACAATGTCTCTTTCAGTTCTCTTAGAAAATAACGATAGTTTTCTATCAGACATCCAACCTCAATCGCCTTTACGACATGGTACATTCGGGACTGCCCATTGTATTCAGAGGCCGCATTCGACACGAAAAAAGTATTTAATTGAACTTGCAGTTTCTTGTCGGGAACCTCATTCCAAAACCCAAGCTTCTTCAGCTCATAGGCCGCTTCCAAGGCGATGAGACAACGTTTTTTTGACAGTGACTCCTTATATCGAACGAGCTCTGCCGATTCTTTGAAAACACTTAAGCCTTTGCGAGCATCGCCTTGAAACAAGACCAAGAACATCGAGAAAACCTGGCTAAACAACTTCTCAGAATTGGGCTTCTGAGACCTCAGTCGAAGCGCCTCAAGCTCCACTCTCAATGTTTTGGAAAAGATCGTCCAATCTTCCACCTCAAGGCGTTCATGTAACTCTACGAGACGGCGATAATTGGCACTCACGAGCGCCTGATTGGTCGTAACCATCTCCTTCGCTATGACCCCTTCTAATAGCGAAAGAGTGATCTTCTGTAGCCTCAGCGGGAGTTTTTCAAAGAGCGCAAACGCCTCACCGGAGTTCAGCGATTCCTTGGAGTGAAGCGCCAGATAAAGCGTTCGGACATTTTTCATCGCCGCACCGTTGAACTTGCTAATCCCAGTTTCATTCTCAAGATAAGCAGTTGTGGTGACAATTAATTTCTCAGGGGAAGTCGACCTTATCTTCACGAGGTCTATGAGTAGCTTCAGCCGTAAGATCCTATCCAAGCTCTTCAATTCACTGAGATCCCGATCTGTAGCCTCCTCCAATTGAAAGAGAGTCGGGATATGACGACGGGTCTGGACTATTTCGTCCACCGCCTTAAGACTCATGTCACCCTTAGCGACGTGAACCAAACGCGTGGCGACCGCTTCATTCAGCGTGCCTTTCTCCGGGAGTTTGTTTTCGAGATTCGAGATCTCGTCTCCAATACTCTTCACATAAATGAAACCCGCGCCGAGAAAACAAATCGCAAGCACAAACGCCACACCGGCCCACCAGAACTTCTTCGATGCTCCAACAACATCGAAAGACGGCAACACCGCCTCAACGGCCTCGCCCTTCTGATAGCGCACGAGATCTTCTAGAAGCTCCCGAGCCGATTCATATCGATTCTCCAAATCCCGCTGCAAACATTTCAAGATCACCGTCTGAAGCTCGTCATCAAGCTCAGGGACATGCTTCTTTGGCGAAATAGGATCTTGAAGCAAGACCTTATTGCAAATCTCGAGGAGGGTTGCGCCGGGGAAGGGTCTGTAACCTGTTAACAACTCATAGAGGATGACACCCATGGCCCAGACATCAGCCGCCTCCGTCACTTTCTCCCCAGACATTTGCTCCGCTGCCATGTAAGCAGGTGTCCCAAGCATTTCGCCAGTCCGGGTCAACTTCTCCGCGTCTTCTTGTTTGGCCAAACCAAAGTCCGTGATCAACGGTTCACCATCTGAGTGCCGAATCAATATATTTGCCGGTTTCAGGTCGCGGTGAATCACTCCCGCCTCGTGGATATGGACCAGCGCCCGAAGCGACTTAATGACGATGTTCAAAGTCCAGTCCAGCTCCTGAGCCTCACCGGTCGTCAATAACTCGTCTAATCCCACTCCTTCAATTAAGTCGAAGACTGCGTATGGAGTATTCCCGTGACGGTCATAACTGTGCACAGACACGACATTCGGATGGCGATCGACCGCCGCGGCCGCTTGAGCCTCTCTCTCAAAGCGAATTTCGTCCGCCGGATTTTCCAAGGCGAGGATCATTTTTAATGCGTAGTCACGCTCCCCTCGACGGGCCGCGTAGACCGCCCCCATGCCACCTTTACCCAATAAACGTTGAATCTGATAGCTGCCAATCCATTCTCCAGGTTCTGGAAG
>JARGOJ010000668.1:0-2703 GCA_029210225.1 Planctomycetota bacterium | reverse complement strand
TACCCAATAAACGTTGAATCTGATAGCTGCCAATCCATTCTCCAGGTTCTGGAAGTCCGCCCATTGCTTGTGAGTTGACCGCCGAGTGATTCAATGCGGAGGGAGCTACGGGCGCCGCCATGTATGACGGCGGAGCAGAAGGCTGGCTTACTTGAGCAGACAACCAGTTGAGCTTCGCGTATTTGCTGTCAGTGAGCACTCCTAATTGTCGGGCCACCTCGGCGAAGGTCATGCCACGTTGCGTCGCTTGATTTAGACAATGAAAAGCTGCTTCCCGAGTCAGGAAGCCATGAGAAACGGCCAATTGTCCCACTGCGATATTTGTCGGATCGTGCATAGTGTCGTTGCTTCTCTAGTTCAAAGTGGCGTTACTTACGTCGCTCGGCATTCTCAATATCTTCCCTTAGCTTCCACATCATTTTCGGAAACACCCTCTTACCACTCTCATACTGCTTTTTTGCCATATCAATACGCCCCAAGGCAATCCATGTCCGACCCATTTCAATATAGGCATTGGCGTTGAGCTCAGCGCTCAGCGAAGCACGCGAAGCCGCCAACGCACGCTTGTAGTCTTTTAGGGTCCGATAGAGTTCTGACCGCTTATTGTTAATTTGAACTCGACGGGAACATTCTAGTTCACCAAAGATAGGATGAAGACCATATTGTGGTGGTCTCCCCTCATCAAGCCGTCCTTCAGAAGTGCGTTTAAAGCGATCCGCCATCAGTGTTTCGCATTGCTGTAGATACTTTAGTTTTAGTCGAAGTTGCCCCCATGGCGTCCAATCGGACAATCTTAGATAGTATTCATCAGGCTTCGTTGGATAGTGTTCAAGAGCTTGGTGAACTAGCTTCAACGCCTTTTTCTTTCGACGCATGACTGTTTCTTCTACCGGACGCTCACGGACGAGCCAAGCCTTTTGGTAGAGGGCTTGTGCACGAAGGCTCCCCTGAAAACTATCCGTCGACAACGCGAAGTCAAGGTCGGCAATTCTAGAAGTTATAATTGAATTCAATTTGTCTATCTTTCCCCGCTTCGCCAACGATAAGTCGACAGGCGTCATTCCTCTCCAAAACCGTGCGCAAGGATCCCCTGGGGCCGCCGAGATCTGAGCGTTGAGGAAGCCCGCTACATGGAGACGGTCCAAATAGTCCTCGGGCAACGAAGACAAGTACCATCCCGCCCGGCTCGCCGCCAGTAAGATCTTGTATCCTTCCTTCATACCCTGTATGCCCCCGCCCGCCATGGCGGTGAGCATGAGTGAATCCAATTCGCCGGATTGGAAACCCTTTGGAGCCCTGAACTTAGGGTCTTGCCGCTTTAACTCCAGATAGTGATAAAGCGCATCCGAAATCCGTCCAGCCCTTTGGGCCCGCTCCGCCAGCTTCGTTCGCTGAGCGACGGAGAGGTTCGGCGATCGTAGCTCAGGGAAGACTGACTTCAATCGACTAAGCGACTCATGGACTTTCGCCAGACTCGTGAATCCACCGGGGTGTTTGGCGCCACGATCAAACTGACCTTGCACTTTTTCATTCCAATGAATCCATGCCCCATCTGTCTTTTGCAGTGACTTCTGATAGAACTCTCTCAAACGTTGAATGAGGGCCGTTTTTTCAATAAGCGTCCGATTCATTAACGCTTTCAAGACTTTCTCCTCAAGGGCAGCTTTCCTCAATTCAATGACCCCGCGGCTCAAACCTGCATCGTCAGGAATCGCGGCGATCACATCTTCTAATTCGGCCCACTGGCCACGTTGTCTAGCAATCAAGGCACGGCTTAACTGGACGATAACTCGCAATGAACGCTCTTTGTCGTAAGTCTTACTTAACTCACTCTCCGCAGCCTCCCATTGACCATCCTTCATTCGCTGGATTGCTTGGAGTAGGCTCTCCTTCCCGCCGAGAGACCCCGTTTCTTTTGGGAGAGTTCCCGATTCAAGGGAGGCAAAGAACGTCAGCTCTCTCTTCAGTTTCTTCATCATACGAGGAGGTACAATTTGATCACGATCTTCGACGCTGTCAATCCGCGCTAACTGAGTCTCTAAGTCGTCGATACTCCGCTGGAACGGAGCCACATTCTTACAGTCGGGACCAACGTCCTCAGTCTTTTCAAAGACGTCCCAAAGATGACTCTCCAAATGACGATTTTGTGATTTCAAAACCCGCTGACGTGCGCTCTTTACGACCTCCAATAACTCCGTCGTCTCCTCGCTCCACTTTTTCGTCTTTTTATCACCGACATCCAGGACATCTTTTATCACGAAGGTCGCGCTAACAATGATAGCGATCACTACCAGAAAGAGGCTGAGCGATTTCTGATGACGATGAATCCAGCGACGGGTCACCGCCCCACGAATCCCGGGACGGGATGTTGAAATGGCCTCGCTTCGAGACGCGCTAAGACAATCACTTGAGAGCACCGCGCAACTCTCGTAGCGATCTTCAACCTCCTTTTCCAAGCATTTAAGAATGATCGTTTCCACATCGATCGATAGATCTGGATTCAATGAGCGTGGCAACTCCGGCTGTGCAAACATAATCCCCGTCGCCAACTCCACTACAGTCCCGCCTCGAAAAGGTAGCTGTCCGGTGCACGCTTGATAGAGGATCACCCCTAGCGCCCAAATATCAGTTCCCGGACCGATACGTTCTTTTTCCGTTCCTGCTTGTTCAGGGGCCATGTAGTGAGGCGTCCCAAGCACTTCC
>JARGOJ010000667.1 GCA_029210225.1 Planctomycetota bacterium | reverse complement strand
GGGTGGCCTCGTTGGCGAGGACCGGGTCTTCCATCTCCATCGTTGGATTTTCGAGCATTTGCTCTTCGACATGCTGACGAAGATCCGTGACGTTCATTTGCAGAATTTCGATGGATTGAATGATTTGTGGCGCGAGCTTCAACTTCTGCTGAAGCTTTGCGCCGATCGTCATCTCCATTCGCATATGACTGGCCCCCTGTATCTCTAAATCAAGACATTCCCACTATCCCAGATTCTCGTTGGCGAACTGGGCTTTCTAGACGAAACACCATCAACTCCCAACGGGACAACTTCGAGTATAGCGAAATGCCTCGTCGTGGGAACCATGTGTCCCCCACCCTTCTCGACTATTGACAGTTAAGTCGCTTGTATTAAAGGTTTTAGGTATTTGGAATTCTTTTTGCTTGAAAAGATTTGTTTTCGAGCGTGGGAAAGCACGAAAAAACCCTGCAGGACTTGTTCTAAGTCATTAACTTGCAGGGTTTTACTGGCTTGGTTGTTTGGGGACGAGATTATTCGTCGTCGGACCCGGACTCGGACTCTTCTTCGGAGTCGCCTTCCGCCTCTGGATTTGACTCTGGAGTTGACTCGGGATCGGCTTCGATCACCGGTGGCTTGGGATAGGTTGATCCTGGCTGACCGGCTTGTTTCTTCAAGTCTTCGAGGATGTGTTTCGGAGTGAACTCATTGCCATTCTCATCGAGCCAAAAGAACGGATCGATCTGGCTGTCGTCAGCCTTCCAAACAAGGTAGCGAACGTCGGTTTGTTTCGATCCGTAGCTGTCAACGCCCCAATACTCAACCTCATCTTTGAAGGTCTTACAGCGCTTTCTCTCGTTGTGAGAGGAGGACGCGTGGTAGCAATAAAGAGAGCCGTCGTCGCGCTTGATTAAGACGAGGACAGAATATTCGTAGCGCATAGTCCAGCCGCTCATGGGTCCATAGTCGGGACCCTTAGGGCGTTTTGCCTGACTCATACTTAAGATATTGATGCGTCCGAGCTTCTCGGGGTTATTCATGATGGTGGCGGGGGTTACATGAGCGCCGCAACCACAATCATTTTCTTCCGTCCAGCCCCAGCGCATTGACTTCCAAGGCCAACGGCAGACGCCGCGGTAAACTGAGCCGGAAGTCGCTAGGCGCGCCATAGTATCGTTCGATCCCCAGACGGGTTTGAGTAGGTTCTTAAAGCAAGAATTCACCACCATTGGACGACCCCGCTTATCTCGGAGCATATTGTCCACGGACGGCGGCTTGTAGATTCCCCGCACTCCTAAATCGGCGGCGGCTGCAACCGCATAGAAAGCCGAGGTAATGCAATCGAGAATCGGCGTGACCCACTCACCCTTTTCTTTGTTCCAGCGGAAGCCGCCTGATCCAACGATGTCTTTGACGGTCAACATGTGCTCGTATTCGGTCTTCCAGCGAGGACCGAAGTAACGAAGGCCGACCTCTTTGTCGTCTTCGCCTTTAAGATCACTCACCTTGACGAGATCCGTTTTTGATTTTGGACGCTTGCTAAAGTCTTCTTTGCGACGGATGAAAAAGACCTCGTATTCTCCCGTGCTTGGGAGTTCTTCAGGGAGAGCAGCGATCCCAGACGCGTTTGTCTTGATCGTAAACTTCGATTTTAGAAGTCCGCCGCTTCGATTGGCGAGGATAATAACTGTGTCAGAAATCGGCCGAGAGGTGCCCTTGAGGACAAAGCGCGTTGAGCCAAAGCGAGATCCCCGAGGCACCCGACGCCAACTTTCGACGCGGACGTCACCCGCGGGACCTTTCAAAGTCCCATCGAGGCGATCTTTGTTGATCCAAGTAAACTCGCCTTTGTAGGTGCCGGTGTTGCTCTCTTCGCCCTCACCTAAACCTTCGCCGAGTCGGCTGGCTAATCCTCTTGGGAGGGTCATTGTGAACTTGAGTGTCTTGCTCGTTGCAACGACGGGCTTGGTCCAGCGCTCTGAAATCCAAAGTTCCTTGCCATTGTGATTCACCTGCAACCAACCATCGGCTGATTTTAGGACTTTGACCACATCGCCAAAGTGAAGAAAGTCTTTGACCTCTCCAGTCTTAGGAGCCGCACGCCCCTTCAACTTCGTGGCGACAATGGACACCTGGTTCGAGCTTGCGCCCAACTTACCAAGCAGACGAATCTTTGTTCCGTCGGCGGCCTTCGCTTCATAGCTCAGCTTTAATGGTGCTCGCGGCCCCTGGACCGTTAGGAGACCTTTATAGGCTCCTTTGCTGTTCGAACCTTGAACCTTCCAGCGACCGCTTAAGTCCTGCGCGGACACGGTCGTTGAGGAAAGGAGCAAGGCGAGCAGGGTGCTGGCGATTGGCAGTCGGGAAGAAAGCATAGCAGTTCTCTCTTTGTATAAATCAGGCCCTAATTTCAGACCACGAGGCCCATTTTAAGGAATCTGGTCGAAAAGCACGGTCTTGGTTTTGTCACTTTTCTCCCTAGCAAAATCGTGCGAGCGGTGGACAATCCCTTTTTCTCCCGGTCCTCTCCTCTGAGATCCCCAAAACAGCGATCTTGAGAACGAATGAAGGAAACATGGCATGAGTCGTCGAGTCGCCCTATTCACCTGTCTAAGTCTTTTGTTTTTTGCGCCAAACAGCTTGGCACAAGAAGATTTTGTCAAAAAGACCAAGGCCATCACTAAAGACCTAAAAGATGGGATATACGGCGTCGTCCATACGAACAAGGGATCGATCGTTCTTCGCCTGCACTACAAACGGGCGCCGCTCACTGTGGCCAATTTTATTGGCTTGGCCGAGGGGAGCATTTCCTGGGTCGACGCAAAAACAAAGAAGACCCACAAGAAGCCATTCTATGACGGCCTCACCTTTCACAGAAAAGTCCCGAACTTCATGATTCAGGGAGGTTGCCCTTTTGGCAACGGACTCGGGGGCCCCGGTTACGCCTTCAAAGATGAGATTCGTGGCGACCTCTTCCACGAGGCCCCGGGGGTGGTCTCGATGGCCAACGCTGGGCCTGGAACAAATGGGAGCCAGTTCTTCATCACCCTCGGCCAAACACCGTTTCTCGACGGGAAACACACCGTTTTCGCAAAGGTCCTACGGGGCATGAAAGCGGTCGAGGCGATTGGCAAGTCTGGTCCGAAAGAAAAAGCGGTCATGAATAAGGTGGTGATTCACCGAGTTGGGAAGGCGGCGCAAGCTTGGAAACACCTGAAGGTGACTCACAAGGACGTGCCTGGGGTCAAAGACTCCGAGATAGACTCTGGGCGAGTTTGGAGCGATAAAGGGACGGCCGCTGAAGAGCTTGAGGTGCAGTTCATCTTTGTTGACTGGAAGGGACAAGAAGCTGTTCATCCGCTCTGTCCCTACGATAAAAAGGCCGCGAGAGCCATCGCCGAAAAAATCGTCCGCTTGGCGAGGACCAAGGGCGCTCGATTCAGTGATTTAGAGCAAAAATTCAGTGATACGAAGAGCCAGGGCCGACTGATTCCCTTGCGCCGGGGTCCTCAAACCCCCAAAGAAACCCTGCCTCTCTTTAAGCTTAAGGTTGGGCAAATCTCCGAAGTCATCGAGGCTGATGGGCGCTTTCTCATTGCGCACCGTCCAAGAATGATTCGCGCTCGACACATATTGGTCAGCTACCCCGGCTGCGGCTTCCCGACTCAACGAAAGTCCAAGAAGGAAGCGAAGCGAGCGGCCGAGGCCCTGTTGACGAAAATTCTGGCGAAGAAAATCACCTGGGGCCAGGGCGTACAAGAATCGGACGACCGTGAATTCGAAAACGGCGACCTCGGACGATTTCATCGCGAGGCCTACATGAAACCGTTAACTGATGCAGCGTTTGCATTGAAGGTCGGCGAAATCTCGAAGGTCGTCGAGACGAAATTTGGATTTCATATTATCCAGAGAATGGAATGAGGCCCTGAATCTAGGCTTCCTCTAGAGAAATGCGAAGTAATTTTGAATTCCCTCTAGCGCTTTGGAGTCTAACTTGGACAATCGCCTCTCGCCTCAAGCCCCGCCAGAACTAAGGATCTCAGGGTTTGTTTAGTCTTTTTTACGGAGCCAATCCAATGAATTCACGCATCTTAACTCTCGCTTTTGCCGCAGTGCTCACCTGCACCACGGCTTTTGCACAAGACTCAAAACCAACAACCCCCCCGACGACTCCTCCAGCGACTCCTAAAAAAGAGGACGCGAACAAGGTCGCTGACATCACGAAGGATCTTAAAGACGGTATCTACGTGGTCTTCGAGACCAATCGTGGAGTCATGGTCGCTGAGATGTATTACACACAGACACCCATGACATGCGCCAACTTCATTGGTTTGGCCGAGGGGACCTTGGATTGGACAGACGCCAAAACAGGCGCGAAGAAGACAAAGACTCCTTACTTCAATGGACTCAACTTTCACCGCGTGATTCCTAAGTTTATGATCCAGGGTGGATGCCCCCTCGGAAACGGCATGGGCGGCCCCGGCTATAAGTTCGCCGACGAAATCGTCGAGGGCCTCAAGCATGGCAGCGCTGGAATCCTTTCCATGGCGAACTCTGGACCAGCCACAAACGGCAGCCAGTTCTTCATTACCTTGGTCCCAACACCTTTCCTCGACGGCAAGCACACGGTCTTTGGCAAGCTCGTCAAAGGCACCAAGACCCTTGAAGCGATCGGCGCGACCGGTTCACCAAGAGGTCAACCGACCGCGAAGTCAGAAATGAACAAGGTGACCGTTCTCCGCGTTGGCGACAAAGCCAAGGCTTGGAAGTATGCGAAGGCGACCAAAGACTGGCAAATCAGCACCGTCGCAAAGAAAGACGTTCCTGAAGTCGCTGACGATAAGATCGACGCCGCCAAGCTTCCTTCAAAGGATGCCAAGCAAGCCGATTCTGTGAACGTTGAGTTTATTTTTATCCTCTACAAAGGCGCCCGTGGTGCAAAACCCCTCGCACCATCGAAAGAAGATGCAATCAAGCGCGCTGCCAAAGTCGTTCGCTTGGCACGTAGCAAGGACGCCGACTTCGCAGCGATCGCGAAGGATTATAGCGATCAGCCAACAAGCGGCCGCAAAGAAGATTTAGGCTTCTCTCCAAGACTCCCTAAATTTTATCTCCCGGTTCTCAAGCTTCAAGTCGGCCAAGTCAGCGATCCAATCGAGACTCCACAAGGCATCATTATCTTTAAGTGCAACAAGATCTCTGTGCACTTTGGCGCCCGTCACTTGCTCTTCTCTTACAAAGGCACTCGCATTCGCAACATGACTCGCACCAAAGAAGAAGCAAAGAAGCTCGCCGAGGACATGCTCGCAAAGATCAAGAGCAAGGCGATTACATGGGACGACGCGCTAAAGCAATCGAACCACAGCTCGCCAAAGGGCAACCTTG
>JARGOJ010000666.1 GCA_029210225.1 Planctomycetota bacterium | reverse complement strand
AATGTCTGCATTATTACTTTTTAATTCCGTTTTGAGGTAAGGAATGGCTTCTTTTGCTTTCTCAGCGTGACGCATCAAGGGTTGAACGGCCTTGAACTTGAATTTTCCTTCAGGAGATTCACGGACGGCCGCGATCAATGCTTTCGTCGGCTCAAGAAATGCCCAGCCATTTTCAATGAGAGCTTGTGCCGCCGTGACGCGGACAAATCGATCGGAGTCTCTGAGTGCTTTCTTCAGGTAAACCTGCTGTTTTTCAGCCTTTGGACCCAAGCGACGCAGAACATTCACCGCCATCAATCGAATCGTTTTATCGTCGTCAGCCAGTCCTTGAATGATCACTCTGAGCTCAGCTTGGACCTGCTCTGCTGTGAGCTTGTTAATCCTCCTCGCGGCGATCGAGCGGTGTTGGATATCCTTACTGAATTTGACCGTTTGAAAGAGGCGCTCGACGTAATTCCCGTCATATCCCTCCGCCTTGAACGGATCCTTTTTCTTGGCCATAGCCTTCCCAGCCTTAGTGTTTTTAGGCTTTGGGTCGCAGGCTACGGAGAGAAGGCAAATACAAAGAAAAACGCCCGCTCTTGAACGGGGAAATAGGCGTTGTATCACCATGGCTCACTTCTTCTTCAGTTTTTGATAGAGCTCCACAGCCCGCTTTTGTCGGCGGTCGCCGGGGGCTAGGAAATCCTTAAGCAATCGAGCAATTCCACGAGCGGTGTCAAACTCGTTGCGTCGTGACTCCAAGACAATTTTACGAGCAATGAGCAAGAGCTTGAACTTCTTCTCGACGCCGTCAACGAGCTTGGAAACTTTTTGTTCGAAGGCCTTCGAACCTTTATTCGCGATTCGAGCCCTTTGAAAGAGACGATGGGCCACTTCGTACTGCCCATCTTCCAGCGCGCTCTTTGCACGTCCTAGCAGCTCATTAGGGCTCAGATTTCGTTCTCGATTGATCTCATTGAGCTTTGCTTCTGCGAGGCGCCGATAAACATTGTCCTTGCTTGCCAGCTTCTCAAGAATCCAGTTGAACTTACTCTTAGCGATATCAAACGAGCTCTTGTCGAGCGCGGCGTTGCCGTCGTCGTAAGCGCTGATGACCTCGCGCCAGAACCGTCGCTTGAGGACCAATTGTTGGCGGGTGTTCTCTTGGATACCCTTGCTCTTAATCGTCTTATCGAGCCACGACAAAGCGTTGTCGCCATCGGCTTTGCTAAAGCACGCCACAGCCTGACGCATCGAGAGGTCCGCTTCGCACCAATCAGCCCAGGACTTTGCGCTCTCGAAAATCTCAGACTTCTTGTTGATTGAACGGAGAAGCTTAAGAGCCCTGGGGTAGGAGCGGACATCTTTCCGCGAGATAATCTCTACTGCCCGGGAGTAAACTCCCTCGTCGATGACGTTCCTATTGCACTGTTCGATCTTCGTTAGGAGGATGTTTTTGGCTTCTTGATTGGCGGCGTAGGACACCGCGTTTTTGTAGAAGCGTCGAGCCTCTGGCCAATCGCGACGATTCAGGTTGGTTTCTGCCTCTTCATAGAGTGAGCTGTATATCGTTTCTTGAATACGCTTGAAGCTCTTCACGGAATCCCCGCTGAACACGCTTTGAGGCGCGACTTTCCGGAACTCTAGCAAGGCCTTGTGATACTTCTGAACGGCCGCAATCACCCGTCCTTTGTTGGCCTCAGCCCGCGCTTCTTCGATCCAGCGTTCGCCATCTTTCACCGCCATATAGGACGTGCGATTCATGAGCGCGAGGGGAATCCGACTCTTGGCAAAATCCTCAACGGGAACGGGGACATTCAAGTCTTGGAGCTGAGCAAGGCTCTTTAGATATTTATCCCAGGGAAAGTCTCGGGGACTGTCTTGCTTCCCAGCCAAATCGACAATGACGGCGAGGTGTTTGGTCGCCGCTTCTTTTTCATACTTATCAGCCACCTTCACGATGACCTTGCGAGCGAGGGCCAAGTCACCGGCCTCAAGCTTCTCAACAACATAGACGATGGCTTCTTCATAGGTTTCGAAAGAGTCAGTGCTCTTCACCGGACCATCTGTGTTTTCTTTCGCCGAGCCTGAATAGATAAGCACACCAATGACAATGACAACTAGCAGAGCGGCGGCGCCAATGATGGGTTTCAGCTTCGGATTTTGGAACGCAGCGATGGCGTTGAGGCTATCTTCGGAAATCTCGGCTTCAACAGGCTGCATCTGCTCTGCGCCACGCTCCTCGAAGATGAGTTCGACGTCTCCAATTTGAATGACATTACCAGAGCGGAGAGGTTCTTCTTTGACTAGGGAGAAGCCGCTATTCGGTGACGAGGACAGCTGGATGCCGTTCCTCGAATCCAGGTCTTTGACACGCCACCGACCATCCTTGATCTCAACCTTGCAGTGATAGCGGCTGACACCGTCTCCTTGCAAAATGATGGTGTTCTTTTCTTTGCTGCCCAGGGTCTCTAACTGTCTTGCCAGAATATAGACTTTGCTGGTTTCGATATTCCGTAATTGAAAGCGACCGAGGAGTTTAGCGCTGGAATCTGTCACTGTATTCATCTCATTCTGAGAGGTCATGGAAGCTTCGGGGCAAGGAAACTCCCTTTGCTGGACACTATTGTATGGTATGGGCCAACGTCGCCAAGGCCAAGTGCGCCGCTTCGCAAAAATATAAAATGCGCCGAAACCTCTATCTCAAAGTTTCGGCGCCCTCATTGACCATGTTTCAAAGTCTTGAGACAGGCTTCATTGTGTGACTAAAGCCCGATCTCTCGTGACTAGTTGACCAGATCTTTTATTAATTTGCCCTTTTGATCGACAACTGTGATCGGACGTCCAGCGCTAGAGAAATTCTCCTTCGTGCTATCCAATCCTAAGCAGTGACCCATCGTGGCAAAGAGATCGCGGGGGAGCACTTCGTCTTTTGCGACGCGAGTTCCGTTGGCGTTTGTCGCGCCGATAACCCGACCTCCTTGGATACCACCACCAGCCATAGCGAAAGACCAGGCTCTTGGATAGTGATCGCGACCGTTGTTGGCGTTGATCTTTGGCGTGCGACCGAAGTCACCGATCCAGAGGATCAATGTCTCGTCGAGGATCTTACGATCGTCGAGGTCCTCAAGAAGTGAAGCAAACGCAGGGTCGAAGACACCGGAGAGGCGCTTCACGGACTCGAAGTTGTTTCTGTGAGTGTCCCAACCACCAAGGTTGACCTGGACGAAAGGCACGCCCACTTCGACGAGGCGACGAGCAACAAGGACGCCTTTACCAAAGCGGTTGTCTCCGTAGCGCTTGCGAACTTCATCCTTCTCTTGCATCACGTCAAAGGCCTTGAGCCTTGGAGAGTGCATGAACTTCGAGGCCTTCTCGATCATGTTCTTGTGACCTTTAATCAGAGAAGGGCTGCGTCCTTTTCCGAAGGTCTTTTCGATGCCTTTGAGGAGGTCCCAACGGCGGCGGAAGCGCTTGCCGTCGACGCCTTTAGGATAGGCGAGGTTCTCAGGAAGAGCGCCAGGATTACCGACCACGAAGGGGGCAAACTCAACGCCGAGGAAGCCGCCACCGTTGACGGTTCCACCACCGAGAGACACGAAGCTTGGAAGATCGAAGTCTTTCTTGCCGCATTCGCTGGCGACAAGCGCGCCGAAGTCGGGGTGACGCACGGGGCCCGCTGGCAGGTAACCGGTTGTATTTTGATACATAGCGCGCTCGTGACTTCCTTCACGGGAGTTCATTGAGCGGACAATGGAGAAGCGATGACCGTTTTCGGCGAGGCGAGGCAAGTGCTCGCTGATTTTCATACCGGAAGCCTTAGTCTGGAGCGCTTTGAAAGGACCCCCTGTGGCCTGACCCGGTTTTGGATCGAAGGTATCGAGATGGCTGGCACCACCACGCATGTAAAGAACAATGACGTGCTTCGCTTTGCCAAATCCTTTTGAACGAGACGATTTAATTTTCTTGGGCTTTTCTTCGGTGTCTTGGCCAAAAGCGACACGTAACCCTAATCCTGGAGCACCAATCGCGGTTGCGGCTCCCAGAGAAGTCTTAAGAAATGTTCGTCGATCAAAACCACCACAGTTGACATGGTCATCGGACATAGTATTCTCCCTCGCTTCAAATTTTCTCTTCTGATCCAAGTTCAAGATTAACACACCCGTAAAGCGCGGATAGCACAGTCTTTCCAAAGATGCTTCGGGCAACTCAGCAGAGACAAGGGCAAATCGTCCGAGTCTGGTCGCACGAACGCGTCTTATTCAACGTTTTGGGACTTCTCAGGCTAAAGTGAAGACTTGATTGCTTTGCAGCTTTCGTTATGAAACTTCCATTTGTCGACCCGCAAAATTATTCGCCCTTTTACAAATCCCTGACAAATGTTCTCAGCATTGAAACACTTCGAGCTTTTCTTAGTTTTCAAAAGTTATGAAAGCCTCGGGGTTCTTTGTGGTCGGCTTCAGGAGTGAGCGGTTAAGAAAAAGTAGATGAAGCTGAGGTCAACAATTGTTTTGTCCTCGAAAGCCTCTAAACTTTGGCTCTGTATCCACTTCAATTTCAACTTTGAATAAATAATCAAGGGATCCTTCCGATGTCCGATGAATCTGATCGTATGAAAGAGATCGTTGCTCTTTGTAAGAGTCGTGGCTTTGTTTACCAGTCCAGTGAGATCTATGGAGGTCTCAAATCTTGCTACGACTACGGTCCTCTCGGCATCGAACTCAAGCGCAACCTCATGAATGAGTGGTGGCGTTCCATGGTCCATGAGCGGTCCGATATCTACGGACTCGACGCCTCGATCATCATGCACACCGACGTTTGGCGCTCTTCAGGACACCTCGGAAACTTCAGCGATCCCTTGGTCGACTGCCAAATTTGCAAGGAGCGCTTTCGCGCCGACAAGGCACCCCAGGTCGAAGAAGGAACCGCTCTATCACTCACCTTCGCCGATAAAGGCCGGGCCAAGGTCGCCTTGAAGATCATTCAAGAGCACCACTTAGAGACAGCTGAGCGCAAGAAGAACGTGATCACCGGACCCGTCGCCGGGGATCGCGGCTATGTCTGCCCAGTTTGCTCATCCCCCTACCTCTCTGGGGAGCGTGCCTTCAACCTCATGTTCCGCACCGGACTCGGCCCCGTCGACAATGTGAACGCTATTGCCGAAGCCATTGAGAAGAACAACGGAGAGAAGCCTCTCCAAGAAGTCATTCTTAAGGCCATCGAAAAACATGCGGTCTATCTGCGCCCAGAAACGGCGCAGGCGATGTTCGTGCAGTTTGCCAATGTTCAAAACAGCATGAGCGCCAAGGTGCCCTTTGGAATCGCGCAGATGGGTAAGTCATTCCGGAACGAAATCACCGTCGAGCATTTCATCTTTCGATCTTG
>JARGOJ010000665.1 GCA_029210225.1 Planctomycetota bacterium | reverse complement strand
GTAAAGGAAAACAGGCATGGGAGCATTCACAAAAGGCGAAAGCTTATTTCGAGGGTTTGATGAAAGGCGGTCCAATTCAATTGAATGACCGCATCCAACTCGCAGCCTGCAACGGCGATTTGGGCGTCTTATCATTTAGAAAGAAACAACTCGCCAAAGCCCGAAAATTTCAGTTAACAGCACAATCCATGCTCAGCGACATCCTCCAGCGCAATAAAGAGAACAGCCTCGCACAAAGCCTATTGGGTCGTGTGTACAAAGACCTCGCGCTCATCGACAAGGCAGAAGAGAAACCTGAAGACGCCGAAAAGCAACTTGCAAAGTCGCGTAAAACGCTCAAGGACGTCATTCGACAAAAACCGAGTCAATTCCAAGCAAAGTATCACTTAGTTGAGGCCCTGTACGAAAGCGGACAATTGTTTCAATCACAGGATGAGCTTATCAAAGCCGTGAGTTTCTACAAAGAGGCGAAAGAACTCTGCCAGGCCTTAGATAAGTCTCCAGAGAAGGCCTTCATTTCCAATTATCTCCAAGACATCGAGCGTGCGATGAAGCTCATTATCTCTCGCTAAAGACAGCCCAACCTAAACACAACGACCTCTCGCAAAGCCTGATATTTTAAGAGTCAGGGCCCGGAATAAGAAAGGCTCGTCCTCAAGCCTTAGTGCCAGAAATCCAAGAAAGTTTCGTCTCTCTCATTGAGTCTGTAGTTTCACATTAAGGTTAAGATTCCCAGAGATTCAATGATGACCGCCGGTCAGTTATGCACTCACTGCCTAAGCTAATGACTAACCGTGGTCTTTGCATCCGTAAAATGGGGAGAAACAAAGACGCGATCACCGACTTAAAAAAAGCGCTCTTGTTAAAGCTAGAGCATCCGAATCGGGATAAGTTCAAATTGATCATCCGCGAACTTCAGACAAAGTAAGCTCAAAGAGATGCTAAACTCAGCCCAGTCCGCCGCTGCAATTTCTCCGGCTATTCTTCTCTAGAAGAGTGATCCATGACTCAGGTTCCGATTCGCCTTATCAGTATTCCCATGAGCCACTACTGCGACAAAGTGCGATGGGCTCTTGAGCTCAAGAAGATCCCGTTTACTGAAGAGTTTCACATGCCCGTTTTTCAGATACGGGCGGCCAAGAAGGCTGGGGGGAGGGGAACGGTGCCTGTCCTCGTCACCCCCGAGAAGAGCTATGGGGATTCGACGGACATATTAAAATTCCTCGATCAAATTCAGAGTGAGCCCCGCCTCTACCCTGAAGAAATGGCGCTTCGTAAAGAGGTTGAGGATTTTGAAGAGCTATGCGATGAGAAGTTGGGACCTCATACTCGGCGTATTGCCTTTAGCTTGATGCTCGGAAACAAAGCGCTGATGCTCTCGGTGCTCCAGCATAAAACGCCTCCAGGGCAATTCCGCGCCTTTAATTGGGGCTTCTTCTTCTTCAGGTTCCTCATTCGCAAGGGAATGAACATCACTCCAGCCTCTGTGGAGAGATCGGTGAAGAAGGTCGATGAGATCTTCACTGTGGTTGAGGCGCAGTTAGAGAAGTCGGGAGGACCCTATCTTTTCGGCGATTCGATCTCGGCGGCGGACATCACCTTCGCCACTATGGCCATGCCCGCGATACTCCCCCGTCCATTTTTCATTCCCCTCCCTGACATGAGCGCCCTCGATCCAGCGCGTCGTCAGCTCGTTGAAGATTGCCGGTCACGCCCCGCCGGCGCCTATGCACTGAAGCTCTATAAAGAAGAGCGGAGCTTCTCAGGCTCTTAGGGGCAACTTGCCCTCCCAAGCGGCCCACCAATCGAGCCGCTCAACTCGGTCACAATCGCCGAGAAAAGAAAAAATATTGCCCGCCGAGCATCTCTCGACGCAGCGCGTCATTCCTCGGATGCCCCATAAAAACTAGGGATCATCCATCCTTCATTTCCAACGCCCCTTCTTGACACAGTGCGTCAAAATACTAAAATCCTCTCCAGTTCGGTCAACCGACCGAATTTTGTCACAGAGACCAAATTCGAACGAGGAAAGAGCGTCTTGGGGAAAGCACCGCGAACAAACAGGAAGAACTCCGCCGTGGTCATACTCGGCGCGGCACGAGCATGTTTTGCCCGCCACGGCTACCACGGCACGTCCATTAAGATCATCGCCGCCGAAGCCGGTATCCGCTCTCCCTCCATACTTCACTATCACTTCAAGAGCAAAGAGGACATCTTCCTCGCCGTGATGCGTCAAACCCTCTCGGGGCTTACAGAGAAAGCCACATTGGTTGGCCTTTCGGGAGAACAAAAGCTCCGAGGTATGGGCGCGCTAGAAGCCTTCTTCAAGCTCATCGATGAAGAAGACGACCTGCCTCCTCTCTTCATGGAATGCATGGCCATGGCTGCCCGAGGAGAACCAAGCCAGAGTGAATTTTCGGAGCTGCTCTTAAGCTTGGAGAGGATGGTCGAAGATGCGATTTGGCAACTGCTCGGCGACAACGCCTCCCGCCTCCCCCTCTCCCCAAAGGCACTCGCTGGCACCATCATCGACCTCATGACCGGTCACGCTATCCGCGCCACGCTCCTCGACGACAAAGAAACAGACGCCCGGCGCAAAGGCATTCTCACTCTGCTGAGCCTGCTGCGCCCTATGGAAAACAACACAAACAACGAAGCTCAAACAGAGAGAGACCCCCAATGAATTCAAAAAGAGTCTCCATTCCCTCCCTGCCCCAAGGGCTCTTCTCCCAGCGTGAAACGCTCTATGAGACCGTCCGTGCTGTCGTGAAGTCGTCAATCGCCGGGAAAGACCCGCGCAGCTTTCGCGCCAACAACCACAAGCCCTTGAGCTTCGGCCCCCTCAGCCCGGCGAGCGACCACGTCCGATCCTTCATACAAGCAACCCGAGGCTCTGTTCGGAGCTTTGAGACCAACGATGGACTGCTGCTTCCTCCTACTTATGCCGCGACCTGGGGCATGCGACTGTTCAGCCGACTCTTGGCCGAGTCCGGTCTTCGCCTTCCTTTGGCCCGAGTGCTCCACGTCGGCAACGCCGTGTCCTTTAAGAAGTGGCCCCACGCCGATCAAGAGTTACTCGTCAACGCTCGCCTCACTTCCGTCGATGTCACGGAGAGCCGGAGCATTGTCGTTGGGGAAATGATTCACACCGACAAAAACAATGACGAGCTATTTACCGTCACAATGACAATGTTCTTCCCAGGCAACGGCAAGAAATCAAACGGCTCAAAAGCGCCTCGCCCCCCAGCTCCACGGGTGCCGTTCGGCGCAACCTGCCTTGGTCGCTTTCACCCCACGCTCCCAGCCATTCGTAATTACTCGGCGGTTTCTGGAGATTTCAATCCCGTCCATATGTCACACCTCGCGGCCAAAGCCAGCGGCTTCCCTCGGGCCTTCATTCATGGGTACGCAACCAAGGCTTACGCCGCTAATATGATTATCCAAGAGCTGCTCCGAGGCGACCCAACAGAGCTAAAGAGCTTAGACCTTCAATTCAAAAAGCCACTCTTCACGGGCACCGACGTCGGTGTCTACATCAGCCCCATGCTCGAATCCGATCAAGCCAACGCCCAACGCATTGATATTGGCCCCGGACCTGGAGAAAGCTCGCTTGTCACAGGGAACTTCTCGCGTTTTACAGGAGACAATTGATGATTAAAAATCTAGTCAAAGACGTCGCTAGCTCCGCCGCTCGGGGATTGATTAAAACACTGCCCTTGCCCATTAGCCTGCCCGTCTTTCTTGAACGCGCCAAGGGCCCACGAGGTCCACACGAACTCAAGAACAGAACCGTTTTCATGACTCGCTTACAGCGCCCCTTCGATCGTGAGATCGCCGCGGAATATGTTGGGCAAGGCGCACAAGTCATTGTGCTTGACCCCAAGGCGAATCATGAGTTACTCGACGGACTCAATAAACCTGAAGCGTCAGGTGGGCGCATTCACCGGGCGCCAAGCGACCGCGATTCTCTCGACAGCTATCTTCGTTCATTGAAAGAACTGCTGCCTAAGAAAGATGGCGACGGACCACGTTCAAAAATAGTCTTCATTCACACATTGGATCTCGATCAAGCAAAGACCCAAGACTCCGTCTTAGAGATTCTCGAAGACTACTACAAGACCGGCCACGCAGCCGCCAACATACTCGTCCCTGGAAGCCGTCTGTTATTCTTGGTGCCGCCGTCCAGCCACAATCAAGACGCTCCACAGAGAATGGCCCTGGCGGCCTTAGGCGGCTTCTTCCGCACCCTGAGCAAAGAGTTCGGCAAGAAGGGTATCACCGTTCACGTTGTCGAATCATGGCCAAGCGTCCATCCCGGTCACTGCGCCCGCATCGCGACCTATCTCTCAGGACCACGGTCGAGCTTCTTGACGGCCCTGTGGGTGAAAGCCAACCGCAACCCCGACCTCACCCCGCTAAACAACGCTGGACTGCTCCACGGCAAGACCGCCATTATCACTGGCGCGGCCCGGGGCATTGGCGCCTCCATCGCCGAGGCCTTTGCCGCCGAAGGCGCAGCCATAGGGATTAATGACCTGCCGAACTCAGAAAAAGCGGCCGCTAAAACTCTTCAATCGCTTCGCAAGAAAGGGGTGAGAACGGCCTTCCTACCCTTTAATGTCGCCACTAAAAAGGGCGCTCAGGACATGGCCCAGGCCATCCGCGACGAGTTCGGCTCGGTCGACATCATTGTAAACAACGCCGGGATCACTCGGGATCGCACAATCAAGCGCATGAGCCCTGAGAATTGGAATCTCGCCGTCAATGTCAACCTCGGCGCTCAATTACATGTGACCGAGGCCCTCGATTCATTGATTCGCGATGGGGGCAGCGTCATTAATCTATCCTCCGTGATGGGCATCGCCGGAAACTTCGGCCAGACCAATTACTCTGCCGCCAAAGCAGCGGTGATTGGACTCACAGAAGTCTTAGCGGAACGATGGAGTTCACGGGATATCAATGTCAATGCTCTGGCTCCAGGTTTCATTGAAACCCGCATGACAAGCGCGATGCCGCTAATTAATAGAGAAATGGCCAAGCAATTGACCGCCCTGCTCCAGCCCGGACTGCCAAAAGACGTCGCCGATCTCGCGACATTTCTGGCCAGCCCTCTCGGAGCCTCTATCACCGGTCAAGCCCTCCGCGTCGACGGCGGAATGGCCATTGGAAAGTAAAGACCGCCAGGATTGTTCGTCCATTTGATTGAAGATTGAAAAAGGGAGCCTGCCATGGCCATGCCTGAAAGCCAAAACTACTTCACCGATAACGCTGATCTTCAGTGGCATCTCAAAAACTCTGTGGACTGGGACAGCATCGTCCGACTCACCGAAGCCAACTTCACCCTCGAAGATGGCCCGGAGAACCTCGGAGAAGC
>JARGOJ010000664.1 GCA_029210225.1 Planctomycetota bacterium | reverse complement strand
ATTTTGAGGCTTCAATAAACAATTGTTGACGAGCGTTACCAAGGAGCGAGGACAATTGCTATCTTTGACTTTTAGGGGTGCTGGCTCTTTCTTCAATATCGCCACGCAATAGTTGTAAATTGTATCTCCAGTGAAGGGTTTTTCTCCGGATAGGCAATAGTAAAGCAGTACGCCAAAGCTCCAAACATCGCTTGCTGGTCCAGGCTGGCCAGAGTCGCCAGAGTCATCGAATTGCTCTGGAGACATGTATTCTGGAGTTCCAATCATTTCTCCTGTTAGTGATAACTCCCCAAGCGCATCCGGTCCTGTTTTAGCCTCTTGCTTCACCAAGCCAAAGTCAATCAATATAAGCTGCTCAGAGTCCTTCTCAATTAAAACATTCGCAGGTTTTAGATCGCGGTGCGTGATGCCAGCTTTATGACAGTATGACAGCGCGGAAGCGAGATCTATCAACTTGGGAATAAGCCAATCCAGGTCGACTCCTTCTTCTTCATTTAACTCTCCCTGAAGCACAGATTCCAAGTCCTCTCCTTCAATGAAATCCATGACTAGATAGGGCGCGCCATTTTCGTAGCCGAAGTCACTGACACTGAGAATATTTGGATGACGTAGCTGCCCCAATGTTTGAGCTTCTCTGGTAAAGCGCTCTAACAAGCGAGGATCAGAGCTCGGTTTCAAAATGACCTTGAGAGCCATCTCCTTGTTCAACTGAGGATGGCGAACTCGATAAACAACCCCCATCCCTCCCCGGCTTATCTCGCCGAGGATTTGATAGCCCGCGAACATGTTCGAGCCCGATTGCATTGAGTTTGATAGTGGTGATGAATTCAGCGCCTAATCCTCCAAGATTTTACTCGATTTATCATGCTTAACATTGAGGCGTCCACGTCTGCCAGCAAAGCCCTTCAACTCGACTGTCGATTCCAATTCGACTTTGATATCGTAATTTTTGTTTCCACTCATTTTTATGTTCTCCAAAAGGCTCTTTGACTTCTCCTTACCAAGAAACCCACCAACTCTATTTTCACGAATCACCCCGCCAACCCATTTTGTTTGAGAGCCTTTCCCATAAAGACCTCGTTCGTTCTTAATAGACTGGCAATTCAGCCCCTCCAATTTTGAGTTTTCTATAGCCATAAAACCCGAAATAGTATTTTCCGAAGACTGACAATTGGTGAAGACTCCAGTGCTTTTAATAAAGAGAACAAAGCCGCCCTCCTTGTTTTGGAACGCGTGACTATCGCGAGATTCGACGTGACCACCATTCTTAATGTAAAATCCACTCCTGCCGTTCTTCCAAGACTTCACAAGCGTCATCGATATCTTGTGGTTTCCATTCGATCGAAGCCCTTGCACGCCATTTTCATAAAGCTTACAGTCCTTTATCTCTAGCTTATGGCCTTTACCAGACACCTCTACGCCCGACTTTTTATTGCGAGCAATCTCACAGTTACTGAGAACGATTTTATTCTTCTTGTTGTTTCCCCAAACTCCCTTCCCCGCGTTGCCGCTTACCTTGCAAGACTTCAACGAGATAAGGGCCTGACCATGGCCATAGACCCCCGTCCCCTCATAAGGCGCCAGTCCCTTCGCATAAATAGGCGCTGGCTTTGTGTTTAGGATCTCACAATCCTCCATGTACAACTTCGCTCCATAAGTGACCCGGGCCCCCTGGCTGCTGTTGTTTTTCAAAACACAGCCATTTGCGTAAACCGTTGATTTTGCTCCGGCGAAGAGGCCCATTTTGATCTTAGAATCATTGAGTCCACAGTCTTTTAAACGCAATTCTGCCGATTCACAGCGAACATTAAACATGACATTCTCGGAGATCTTACAGCTCTCAAGATCTGCAATTGCGTGCTTCTCCACATAGACACCTATGGCGCCGCTTCGATTGATTTCACAGCCATTGGCCATTAATCGAGCGTTCCTGCCAGTGACCAAGATTCCATGGCCTCTTTTAGAGCGAAGCACACACCCATTTAATGTCAGGGTCCCCTTCTCAACAACAATGGCATGAAATTTATCACCGTCGCGATGGTCATTCACTTCTAAGCTTAGTCCGCGAAGCCATGGTTCTCCACCCTTCACGAGCACACAATGCCCGTCTTTCGTCAAAATGATGACCTTCTTTGCTAAGTTCGCCGCTTCAATTCTATGATCCGACTGAAGGACCAAGCCCCCCTCATAGCTCCCTTCCTCGACCTTAATCACAACGTCCTCAGGCACGGTTTCCAGAGCTTCAGTGATGGTCGCAAACTCGGACTCTTCGGACGCGCCAACTCGGACTTCTCGAATGCGTTTCAATTTCGACGCCAGCACCGCAGAATTCCCAGAGGAATCCATCACCTCTACGTGATAGGTCGTCATATTCTCGGAAAGAGGCCAATCAAATTGAAATTGACGGTCAACAAGAGTCATGACTTCTCCATTGAGAGTCACAGTACAGTCGTCCTCGAAGACAAACCCTGAAACAGAAATCCTGTCTTTGTAGAGGCCCTTTGTCGGAACATTCAATTTAAACTCGGGGGGCGTTCTATCTTGCATTTCGTAAATCGTGACTGAAATCGCAACAATGAGCAGCAGCGCAAAAACACTTTTCAAAAAGACCGCTAGGAGTTCCCCTGCCTTGTTTTCAGGTTCATCCAACGACTCCAAGCGCTCCCTCACTTCAGTCATAGTTGGGCGCTTTTGACCGTCTCTTTGCAAGCAGTCCATGGCCAACGCAACAAGCTTTGCAGGAGCCTCTTCATTTAATGATTGAATGGAATCTGGCTGTGTCTGAAGGACCGACTTGAAGAAATGATAGATGCTCGATCCCTGAAATGGTTTTCGTCCTGTGAGGCTATAGTAGAGAAGAACTCCAAAGCTCCAGGTGTCACTCTTAGGGCCGGGTTTCCCATATTGACCCGAATTATCAAATTGCTCGGGAGCCATGTATTCGGGAGTCCCGATCAATTCACCGGTTTTGGATAGAGGCTCAAGACTCGCCGAGTCGACTTGATCTTTTTTCACGAGCCCAAAGTCAATGAGTATCGCTTGGTTTGTATCTCGGCGAATAATGACATTCGCTGGCTTTAGATCGCGGTGAGCAATTCCCTGTTCGTGACAATATTCCAGCGCTGACGCAAGCTCGATCAGGCGATCGGACAACCAATCGACATCAAGCCTAAGAGCATTGCTCTTCAGGTGGCTCTCCAAGTCGCTTCCATCAATAAGATCAGTCACGAGATAGGGTGAGCCATTGAGGTGACCATAGGCGTGGACTTTGAGAATATGAGGATGATTTAACTTAGCGAGGGTTCTTGCTTCACGCTCAAAGCGTTCCATCAACGTCAAATCGGCTTTATCAGTGAGAATAAGCTTAAATGCGCGATCGACCTTAAGAAGCTTGTGGTGGGCGCGATAAATGACGCCCATGCCCCCACGACTGATTTCCCCAAGGAACTCATAATCGGGATGGTTAAAATGCCCATGCTTTGAGGTGGAGTAGGCCGCCAAAGGAAAAGCTCCAAGGAGAATGACGTCCTTAGTCTACTCGGGCTTTGAGATAAACCAAGCCTAGAATCGCTAAATGTCTGAGCCTTCGGGCATCAGCGTCGGGCTCACGGGGGCTTTTTCGCCAAACAAAGAGAGCTGATCGGTGGTCAGGTGCTCAAGGCGTCGACGCACGCTCGATGAATCCCGTCGATTGGCTGAGAAGCGACGAGCGCATTGGCGACAATAAACCCCCAGGTTCCCCGGCCGATCGGTACCGCCACGATTTTCGGGGATCACATGGGTCACGCGGCAGGGCCCAACCAGGCCACAGTTGCCGCATTCTCCGGGGTTTCGCCCCGACTCGCGAATGATCGCTCTCAAGCGATTTTCGCGCTCTCGACGACGTTCGGGACGTAGCGCCACCCGGGTGCTCGTATCTCCCGCCACTTGAATGTGCTTTTGGCCGACCAGGGTTAAAGATCCACTCTCAACACGCTCTAAGATCTGATTTTGATTTTGCTCGTGGCGGCTCAGCTTACGCCGATTGAAGCCATCGATAATGGCTTGAGCCAACTCAGTCGCCGGCGAAGATTCGGGGCTCTCCAAAGACTCAAGAGCATCCCTAATCGCTTCTTTCTTCCGAGAGCCAACCATGGCGACCGCGGCCCGCGCCGCGCTCCGGGACACTTCTCCGGCGTTCTTCGAGGCGATCACTGCGAGGCAGGGCAGGGCTTCTTTAACCTCTCGCTTTCCAAGATGGGCGATCAACTCGCGCTCCATGGGATAGGCTCTATCCGTCACAAGCTCCATGCCAGCGAGGAGACGACAGACTTCAAACGAGACTTCGTCAGCAGCTTTTTCATCGAGGCGACAGAGCAGCTCGAAGGAGAAGAATTTGCCAACGGCGGTGGGGCTTCCAACAGCCCTTAAGTGGGCCTTGAGAAGCTCAGTGACGGCGGGGTCTTGCAAGTCAAAGTGAGCCATGCGGCGCTTGAGAACCCCGATGGATTCTTCGATAACAGCGAAGCCGTAGCCCGAGTCTTCGACTAGTTTCAGCAAGGTTTCGGCCTCTGTGGGTGGAGACAGACTTTCCTCGCAAGCGTCTGGAGTCATGGTCATGACCGGCTTTCCGTGTGTGAGCAGAGTTGTGAGAGAAAGGTATTCGCTAGGACTTTGAGTTCTTCAAGAAGAGCTTTTCCCAACGAGTTAGTTGAGGAGCCTCTTCGGCTTCTGCTCCTGGGTCGACAAAGCTCACTCTCTTGAGGCGTCCGGATCCGGTTGTTCCTAGGGCTTGTTCGTAGGACAAGGCTTCGGAGTGAGACGACGGATTCTGCGACAGGCGAGTACTTTGAGACGAGGCCGAGACCGGTGATCCCTCTGCTTCGAGGGCTTCAGGAAGCGGCGCAAGATCGTCGTTTTGGAACTGGGAGGCTGTGTTTTGAGTGGCTGGGAGGGAAATCACAGCCTCCTCTTGAACGGTGATTTCGTTGTCGGCTATGAGAGAGCGTGCGGCTTCTTCGGTGGCTTCAGCGAAGCTGTCGTTCTCTTCTTCTTCAGGCTTAGGATTGAGGAAGCGTTGGTGCGCTTCATATTCTTCGAGGGTCGCCTCTTCTTCTTCGGTCATTTTCCGAGCGAGCATGGCTTTGAGGTCGCGAGGATTGTTGGAGAGTCCGAATTCAGAAGCAAAGCGTGGCGTCGTGCGAAGCTCGTAGCTGAGGCCTTTTTTGGTCCGGTGGACGAGGCCTTGGTCGCAGAGCTCCCGGACATGATCGTAGATTTTCGAGCCGCGCTCACGAACGAGTCTTGATTGGGGAACAGGTTGATTTAGCGCGATAAGAGCAAGAGTATCAATGTATCGGCGGGCCAGAGCGGGGCGGGCCAGAGGTTTCACGTCGGGGCGATATTC
>JARGOJ010000663.1 GCA_029210225.1 Planctomycetota bacterium | reverse complement strand
TCTCTTGACTCTAAGAGTTCGAGGGTTCGGAAGACCCGTGTGTATCAGGCAAAGCCAAAGACCTTTATTGAGCGATTCTCAATTGCCAGCCACGCATTGAAGGATAAAGGAGACGCCTTTCAAAAGTATCTTCAAGCATACACGCGCTTAGAACCTGGAGATATGCAGGCCTTGCAAGTGCTGTCGAGCTACTACTTGCCAGATAAGATGGACGACTTCAATAAGTTCCTTGAGCCCGGGTTGAAGCAGCGACCGCTTTTGGTGCAGTGGCATCGTCTCTACCAGGAGACCGTGGAGCAGTTTGATCGAGGCAAGGACGTTCAAAAAGAATACAGTGAGCTGGTGGCGAAAGAGCCGGAGAATTCCCATTTGAAGTATTTGTTGGGTCGAGTTACGAGGGACCCGAAGGTTTCGGAGCAGCTCTATAAGGAGTCTGAAAAGGGCGCGAAGCCGATTGGCTTTGGTTGGAATGCCCTGGCCTACAATAAGCTCTGCGCGGGTCAATTCGCGGAGGCGATTGAGCTGAGCAAGCGGGCTCTTCAGGTGCTTCCGAAAAACTTGAGCGCCGCCGACAACGTGAAGAATTGTGCGCTCGCGGCGCAGCGCTATGAAGACTTCTTAGTTGTTTTAAAGGCTGAGCAGCGACTGTCTCCAATGAGAAAAGACCTGGCGAAGTATCAATTGATGGCTTTGGCGCTGCTCAATGCAGAGGATGAGGTACGAAACGCGAAGCAAGCCTATATGAGTTCGATTAGAGGCAAGACGGAGAACCTTAACGATTGGAATGCGATTCAAGCCGAGTTAGAGGGTGCGTTGAAGTATGTCAGAGGTGATTTTCAGGGATATCTTAACCTTATGGAGAAAGCGAAGATCGCCGATCCGTTTCAAAACATGATTCTCTACGGGCAAATAGCAGAGGCCTATGAAGCATTGAAGACCTCTCAGGGCACAGACTTCCGTCTATACCTGATCTTTTACTGCGCTGCGAAGGAGAGTAAGAGCTTGGACCAAGCGGCGGAGCAGTCATTGCAGCGGGCTATTGAATTGTTACAGGCTGGCAATTACGAAATGATGATGGCAGCGGAGATGCTCGGAGGCAAGGAAGAGCTGGTCAAGGAGCAGTTGGAGTCGTTTTCTTTGCCGAGCGGATATAAGAGCATCGTTGCGTTGAGCTTGTCTCATCGTTTCCCGAAGCAAAGAGAGCTTTGCCGCAGGGTGGCGAGGAAGCATAATTATCAATTGGACTTCCCGCGATTGATTATCCAGCGGCTCTTGAAGTAGTGAAACGGTCTGGTTATGAGCAGGCATGAGCACCGGGTCTCGGTGATCTTCCTATTCCTATGATCATAAGCATAGCTCGTCGTATTGTCCTTGTCATCTTTTCTTGAAGTGACACGGCTATTATCGTCGTAGGCCGTCTTCGTTGTGATGAGGCCATCAGAGTTTTCAGAGTTCGAAGTATCAATGGCGTTGTTTCCATTGTGATCAATTCGCAGCTCTCGCAGGATTTGCAGTTGTCGACCAATTCCATCGATGGTCGTGAAGATCTTATTGCCATCGGTGTTAATCGTCACGCTCGATGATCCCCAGGATTGAGAGTCACAGAGCTCGTTCCCGAGGAGTTGGCATCGCTGCTGACAAGGGCGTTGCCGCGACTGTCGTAGTAGACACGGCGAGCGTTCCCGAGGCTGTCTACGCTTAAGATCGGGCGATTGGCCGCGTCGTAGCGGGTGTCATTCCAGTAAGTCTGAGTGCTTCCGCCCTCGACTTCTTCAATAGTTGGGAGAATAACTGAGGAAGAACTGAGTTGATATCGATCTCGGTAAGTTACAAGTCAGGCTCAACGCCCTATCTCTTCTCAATCTTATTGATAGCAGCTCTCGTTGCATTTCTTACGCGCTGATTGCGGTCAGTTAGATTTTTCTTCAGTTCTGGCAAAGCGATTTTAGACATTTTGCCCATTTCTCCCAAGGCAAAAGCCGCGTTTAATCGCACTTCAACAAAACGACTTTTTAACAATTTTTTAAGCTCTGGGATGGCTTGGCTTGCTCTGGGTCCAATTTGTCCTAAGGCTATGGCTGCATGAGATCCGACGATCCAGTAATCATCATCGAGTCGTTCAATGAGCGCCAGAATTTGTATATTATGAGCCTCTTTCTTGGATTTGCCGATTATTCGTCCGACGGCCTCTGCGGCATGATAGCGAACCACATAGTTTTTATCTTCCAAGAGAGCAGTGAGCGTAGGTAGAGCTGGAGTCGCGTTGATTCCCATCTCTCCGAAGGCACTTACTATGGCGAACCGTTCTTCGCTCTTCTTCAGTTGTTTTAATAGTATGGTTCTGATGTTTAGTGCCTTTTTGGACGTTGCTCTTCTGCCAATTTTACCCAATGCTTCAATCGTAGAATACCTTACTTCTAATTGTGAATCGTGAAGCCGCTTTATGAGGGATTGAATGGATACGTTTGAGACAGCTCTATAAGTGCCCAGGAAATTTGCTGCTGTCGACCGAACTTCTTCGTCGTCACTCTTCAGTAATTTACGAACAGTCTCCTCTATCGCTGACTCCTCTTTCAGTTTATGCTTGTTTAGTATCACACTCAGAGCTCGTATTGCATGACAGCGAACATTCCATTGGCCGTATTCTTTAAGTTTCTGCTGAAGTGATTTTGCGATGTTCTCTGCCTGTTTGGTCGATACTTCAGGCCCCAATTTGCCTAGAGCCTCGATGGACGCAAATTGCACATCGATATCTTTGTCTTTGAGCATTCCCATAAGCGCGGGAGTTGATTTATCTGCTTCGCTAGCTATATCGCCTAGCATCGTAGCAACAATGTATCTAACGGATTCATTTGGATGACTTAAGCCCCTGAGAATTGGAAGAATGGCTTTCGCCCCTAACTGGCTTAATATAAGAGTCCCGAGGTCCTGAAGGTTCTCATTGGAGCTTACAAGAAAATCAAACAAACTAAAGACTGTCTGATTAATTTGTTTGTCGTTCAATTTTTGACCTAAACTTCCCAATATCGTCGCCGCATAACTACGTATTTCTGCCGTGTTCTTGGAGATTAGCTCAAGAAAAATGGGGGCGATTTTCCTAGCCGAGGCATGGTCCACTGATTTTGCAAATTTATAGAGTGTTGTGAAGGCCGCTGCCGACACGTCCTCATCACTGTCATTAAGAACTTTGGAGAGTGCTTTCACAGTGGGGGCCGGAAGGGACTTAAACTTTTCCAGGGCAACAGCAGCATTGAGGCGTATCTTCTCATTGTTGTCTAGAAGTAGAGTGGTGAGACTTAGCACGGCTTTGTTGACTTGGCTTGGGCTTAATTTGGTGTCTAAGTTCCCTAGAAATTTGGCAGCAGATTGACGAACGGCGCTTTCTTTGTCGTTTAAGGCATTCAAAAGAAGGAAAATGACGTTTTTCTTAAGTTGGCGCGTTGATTTTTGCTTAAGTAGCGCTTTAGCGGAGCAGGAGCGTAGATCTGGATCTTTGTGTTTGAAGAGCAGCAACAAAGAATGTGTGATCTGTTTTGAATATTTGGGATTGGATTTGCTAATTTCAGCCAACGACTTTACAGCACAGATTCTTACGCCATGACTCAGGTCATTCAAAGATGTTCTCAACGCTTCGAGAACTTTGCGAACAATTTTTCCATTGGAATTGGCTGGGATTTTTCGCAGTGTGAAGGTCCCAAGCATCCGAGCGCTCTCATCCTTGTCAGAAGCTAACTTGATCCAATGATCAACGCTTTCCCCTTGAATCATAGGAGATCCCGGAGGTTTGTTGTCTTGTTTTTTCTCCTGAGAATGCGCGTTCGGAACTAAACTGAAAAAGCAGACGAAAAGGATTGTCATTTTATCGATTTTACTGATCATGCCCATAACTGATACCCAATTTGAAACTCTCTTGTTGTTAGATTCTTAGCTCTTTGTGGAACTCCTGAAATCTGCCTCCTTGATACTCGGCAAAGACAGATCATAGGATTATTTTCTTCTTAATGGTTGCTGCAAGAGCGATCACTTTTTACTTCTCGGACATTTGCAGCCGCTCTTACTATTGACCCCCTTAAATTTTTCTAGAATTGTTATAGTCTTTGGCGGCGTTATTACGATCTCATTCCCAAGACTAGGATGAGTGTTCCGACCTTCATAATTGGGCCCTTCTACTGTTCTTCCTAGTTGGTTTTCTCCCATCAGGGCTTCCCGTTCTAAATCGGGTGTGCTTGTTTTTGACCCCGGACCAGCGGTGCCTTTAAATAATTGAATTCCATGGATTAACTCATGAAGGAAAATAACGTAAGGAGGGACTTTGGGATATTTTTTGCGTGCTTGGCAGGGTTTGCTTTCAGTATTGCCACGCCGTCCCTTCTTATTTTACTTTTGTTTGGGGCTCCTGCTTTAAAACTCCTTCTCTCAATGTCCCCAAAAGTTAACTTGCTCCCCTTGTCAGAATCTCCGTAATGTAGCTGAATCACCGATTGGTTGCTAAAAATTTCAATTATAAGGTTGCAAATCATTCTCCGCTTGCAGTATTTCGGGCAATTGGAGGTTGGGTTTTTGATGTAGGGAGTGCTTAACTTTAGCTCACGATGAGCTTTTGTTCCAACTTTAAAAGCGTTCCTCTTCAAGGGTTCGATATTTAGCCCCGGACACGCCGATTCGAAAAGCTTGGTCCATCTCGCCACCGATTTTTTACCTTGGTCTCTCAGAATTATTCGATTATATCGGAGACCCCAGAGTGAAGATTCCCACATGTCAGCGGAAGACTGCAATTTACGTCCATTGACAGGGTCATACATTCGGGTTCCAGCAGTTCCATAATAATGGCGAGTCTCAAAGTCAATGCGAACACCTTGCCAGAGATAGTCATTAGCGTTGCCAGCAGTCACTGAAGAGTATGTATCGTCAGCGGTAAAGAATGCCGAATCCGCACCAAATCCAACGACTTGAGTCAAGCCCTGGGATTTGTAGTCGTAATAGGATTGAACGATTTTACTCGAATTGGCGTAGCTGGCAATCGATCCGTCAATCTTCTCAAAGAGATAGAGAGTTTGAGTGCTACTGAGAGTTTCAGCGCGTTCCCCCATTCCTCCGAAAACATGCTGTTTGACCAAAGTCCCACTGGCGTTGGTCTCTTCGATCAATGCGCCATGCTTGTAGAAGAACCTCAAATCCGAGTTGTTGATACCGTCGGTGACAGTGTGCAGAACCCGGCGACTCTGAGCATCCCAGCCATGGATGGCAATCACTACGCTATCTGATTTACGAGTGACTTTAACCAATCTATTCAAGGCGTCGTATTCATAGAGATTGGTGCCATCGTCGGTAAGGTTTCCATTGTTATCGTGAGTTCTCGCGACAGGCGTTCCGCCGCCGACTGTGA
>JARGOJ010000662.1:1740-5402 GCA_029210225.1 Planctomycetota bacterium | reverse complement strand
CCGGGTAACAAGTTAAGTAACAATCCCGAGCGAATATGTTGGAAGGTCGCGATGCGACAGCGCTGGCCCTTCGATTCATAAACCTTAGTCTCAACCCACTTATAGCCTTGAAGGGCACGAGCAACAGCTTGAATGATCCGGTCTTGTTGCGCTGGCTCAGCTCCCAACCAGTAATCTAATTCTTTGATAATGGCCATGGGGTCTTTGTTGTCCGCCGGTAATTTTTTGAGCGCCCGTCCAGGAGTAACTTGGGCGACCGCTGGTTTCGGCGTTGGGTTGGGGTCCACTTTAGGATCGGGATCGACGCTTGGCTTCGGCTTGGGGTCGACCTTTTTGGCGAGGCCCCCGGCGCGGCCTTTTTGCCAGCCGATATCGACCGCGAACTCTCGGCTTCCTCTTTTAGGATGGGTCTTCGATGCTTTTTCTGCGGCTAAACTCCGCGCTGCGGACTTCGCTTGATTGACGGAGGCCCCCATTTTCGCGAGGACAAAGCCAGCCCATTTGTCGGCTTCAAGCTCTTCTTTGGCGCGCTTTTCGTCGGCCTCAAGGCTATGTTCACTCACATGATGAGCCAGCACATGGGCCAAGACAGCTTTGGCCCTCCAGCCTTCCTCGTCGTTCTTCAGAGCCTTCCGAATGAAGGTTGGATTGCAAAGGATGGCGCGTTTGCCATTAATCGTGACCGCTTGGGCTGTTTTTACATCGGCTTGGCGCAGCTCAAAGCTCTTCTCCTTCACCCCCGCCGCGTTTAGCACTTGGGCGACGACCTTGAGGGCGTCTTTGTTTGCTTTCGCAGTAAAGATCGAGTCGCCTTTGGAGAAAACAGGGCTCGCCACAAAGTCGCAAGACTGGCTGCTTTGATTAAAGGTCAATTCTTCAATGTCGGAATCTTGGGACAACGCAACCAGGGGTAGCATTGTCACAAAGAGTATTGAACAAAGCGCTTTCAAGTTCTTCATGACGGATTGAACCTCCAGATATCAGGGAGACCCACTATAACCTCTACCAAAACTCTAAGACAGGCGCTTTTGAAGGGAAAGATAGGAAGATGGTCGAGATGGCATGAAACAAGGGCTTCATTTCTAGCTGTCATCACAGAGATTCCTAGCCATGACCCGGCGATGGCACTCTTGCCTCAAGCTGAGTCAAGCCTCTCAAAAGTGTTGCTCTTGTTCGTTTGTGGGAGTCGTTTTGAGAGGGGAAGGCCATCAAATTTAGCGGGAACAATGTTCCGACGCTGATCGTGATTGCTAACAGTATTTGGAAGAACTCACCAGGAACTCCAGAGAATTTAGCCGCTCCCTTAGAGTTCCTGGGAGTTTCGTTTTGCAACGATCAATAAGGGTAACCGATGCACGACAGGCTCGGTATCACCCTTAGAACGGATGTCATCAAATGATCCTCTTTAAACTTCGTCTGGCGACGAAGAGGGCCCCTCTACGCCTACTCATTATTACGTTAGGGTTCACCCTTGCCGCGTGTACATCGACAGGAGATAGAAAAAAGGCCGGAGAAAGAACCGGAGAAGCAAAGCCAAAAACAAGAAAGAAGAACGCCCCGAGTCTTAAGAAAAGCTCTTCAACCCCTCGAAAGCCGAGAGTGAGTCAGAGTCCCCCAGATGAGAAAGGAGATAAAGCGCAGGAGAGAGGAGATAGAGGGTCGCTGAAGAACGGCGTTGGGAGTCGCCTTGAGACTTTGGCCAAGTTGTCGAGCCTGAGAGAGCAGGAGCGCAAGGCGCTTGCTCAGCACTATTACCGTAGCGGTCAAGCGTTCTTCAACCAATTGCGTTATCGAGAAGCCGCCAGCGATTTGGGTCTCGCCTTGGAAGCTGATAAGACTGATCTAAAGATCAAGCAGCTTTATCAGAAGACACTGTGGATCTTGGGAGATCGTCGAGGAGAGATTCATGATATGGCGCGGGAGCTTGCGGATACGCGTATTGTCGCGATCAAACAAGCCCAGATCGAGATTGAGCGCCTTTATAGAGAAGGCGAGTTACTGATATCGAAAGAGAAATACAGCGCTGCAGTGGAGCGCTTTGAGCGGGTCCTCGAAGCGATTCGCTGGTTCCCTTACAACATTGATAGCAACAAGCTCAAATCGAAAGCGGAGGATCAAATCAGTCGAGCCCAAAAGCAGCGCGACAAGCAAATGATCCGCTACCGACAACTGAGGAATCAGGCGGCCCAGCAGCAAGCCCTCGCGGAAAAGAACCAGAAGATACTCTATGAAAAGTCTCGACTGAGGACCCTCTATCGTCGAGCGCTTCAGAGCTATAAAGCTGAGCGATTTGGTCGAACGGAAGAGATCTGCAATGAAATCCTTGAGCAAGATCCAACCGACTTAAACAGCTCCCGCCTGAGGAGAACGGCGATTGAGCTTCGTCATAGGAAACAAGCGAAGGACACATATAACCTGAAGCTTGAGAACTTCAAAAGACAATTGGAGTGGATTGACGAGACTGCGGTGCCCTATCAGAGTATTTTCCGTTTCCCCAATAAAGAAGAATGGAAAGAGATCGCTAAGCGGGACATCCAATTTACCTATAGCTTTGAGAAGAAAGCAAAGAACACGGAGAGCATTCAAATCAAGCGTTCGCTGTCCAGTCGACGCATTGACCTAAACTTCGAGAACACGCCCTTCACGGACTGCATCAACTTCCTCAGAGACATCACCGGGCTCAACTTCGTCATTTCCAAAGAGGCTGGGGACGCGGCCTCGGGAGATGGAGAGATAAGCCTGCGGCTTAAGCAGATCACATTAAAGAACGCCCTCGAACTCATGCTTGGACAGATGGGTGGCGACTTGGACTACTCCATTCGGGACGGCGCTATTGTGTTGACCACCAAGGATGAAAACAAAGCCGAGCTCTTCTTGGAGTTTTATGAAGTCTCTAGCATTATTAACAACATCAATGATTACCCTGGCCCGGAAGTCGGCCTGAGCAACAGTGGCGCGGGACAGAGCGGCAGCACGGGGCCGAGTTTTGATTTGGGAGGCGACGATGATGACGAGCCAAAAGGGGGCATTGGGTCGGAGAAATTAATTGAGTTGATTGAGCAAGTTCAGGGAGAGTCTGAAGAAGGAAACATTGAAGTTTCTGGGGGTGTTCTCATTGTGAGGAAGCCGGCGGCGGTGCACCGAAAGATCATTAAACTGCTGGAAGCCTTGCGCCGGGCCGTGGGCATCATGGTCACTATTGAGGCCCGCTTTCTGCAGATTCAGGATAACTTCCTTGAGTCGATTGGTTTGGATCTCACGGGTTTGCCGCAGAACATCTTTGGTCCTCGGGGTAGCGCCTTCGCTCCCTCTTCAGCTGGCTTTAATTTCATCGATGCTCAAGGGCAAACGAATGTCCGGGCCAACATGATCAATTTGCTCTCGTCGACGATTGGAAATGGCGCGGGGAATCCATTTAACATTGTGACCAGCGGCGGGGGTGCATTTCAATACAATGTTTTGACAGACCAATTTCAATTGCAGGCGATCTTAGAGGCGGTGAAGAAGCGTCAGCAGGCGCGGATGGTCAGTTCGCCGAGGCTCACGGTTTTCAATGGTCAGCGGGCTCATCTTCTCTCTATTAACCAACGGGCTTATATTCAAGATGTCGAGGTGAATCAGTCGGGGGTGATTCCGGTGTTAAACCCTGTGATTGGAATCTT
>JARGOJ010000662.1:0-1730 GCA_029210225.1 Planctomycetota bacterium | reverse complement strand
GGGGCCATCCTCGATGTTCGCCCGACGGTGAGCTATGACAGGAAGTATGTCACTATGGAGCTTCGCCCGACCATTGCTCAGCAAACGGGGACTCGCAGTTCGATTGTGACTCTCGCGGGGGGGAATACATCCATTCCTATTGAGCTTCCTACGATCGTGGTGCAAAAGATCCGCACCAGCGTGACGGTTCCGGACGGGGGCTCCGTGATGATTGGCGGAATGAAGAACTTGCAGAGTCAATACAACGAGACTTCGGTACCCCTGCTTGGTCGAGTTCCCATTTTGAAGAACTTCTTTAGGCGTCAGGGGAGCGCGGCGTTGAAGAGCAGTCAAGTGGTGCTCATTAAAGCGAAGATTACGATACTTCGAGAGCTTGAAGAAGAGACCTTTGGTCAATCCAATTAGTCGTCCTTGATAAGACAAAGCGAATTCTCTGGCTTACCAGTGTTAAGCCAGGCTTCGCTTTGTCATCAAGTGAAAATCTGGCGATGACTGTTTCATGGCGCGATCTTTAGAAAGTCGGGCTCTATCATTCTCTCTTGGAGGAAAGCCCATGCCCCTCTCTTCTCGTCTCATTCTTAGTTGCTTCATTCTCGCGGTGACCGCGTGCGCCAGGCCTCAAAAGAACCTGGTTCAGGATAAAGCTGGAGAGGATCGCCCACCAACCCTTTCAGAGATGAAGCACAGATCTCAGGCACAAGAGCACAAGAAGGGAAAGCGACTTTGGGAGCGTTGTGAAAAAGTAGGGCCAACCCTAAGTAAGCTGCTCAAGAGCAAAGGTTTGGATAAGAAGACCTATTCTCTCACCGGATTCACTGGAACTTTGAACGATCACTTAGCCGTCATTGGCTTAAAGACGCAACTCGCATTTGAGCTCACAGATAGAGCTGAGAAAGTCACCCAGGATCATGAGATCAGCTGGACTTCTCGAGAGACTCTGACGATTCCAGAAATCCTCGAAACCCTTTTAGCTCGTTCCCCTGCAGCAATCACGAGCTACGTGGTTGAAGAGACCATCATCATTGCGACGAAAGCGGAGAGAGAGACCCAGGTGAGCGTCTATATTCACGACGTCAGTGATATAGAGAAGACTATTCAGAGCAAGCGTCTGGCCGAGTCATTTTCCTGGGATCCCAGCTCGAAGGTGACGGCGTTCAAAGAAGCCAGACCGATTCTAGAATTGTTGAGCTCCTATCAATCTCTTCTTCAAAAGGACAGCTCGGTGAAATACTCAGCGGGCTTTATTGTGGCGCGGCTTCCCTACTTTCAACAAGAAAAACTGGCCTGGGACATTTCCCAATTGAGGAGAGATTCCCAAAGCCAAATTACTATTGAGGCGAGGTTCTTAAGGATCTCAAGCAAGGTCGTCCGAGAGATCATGGCGACTCAATTCAGTGACGAGAGCTTCACAGGGAATTCAAGAAAAGCGTCCTCGCCGAGTGCTCTCACATTACCGGGGCAAGCCCAATCAATAAACGCTCCCGCTTTGCTGGCGTCGAAGCGAAGACGCCCTTGGGGAGATCGATTTTCAGTCAATAAGCATCAGGTTCAAGCATTATTGGACTTTGTTAAGAAAAGCCAGAAGATCACTTCTGTTCATGCCCCTCGCCTGACTATCTATAACGGGCAAAGAATGCGGGTGAGCCATCTCTGCGGGAGAGCGTATATCAAAGACATTGAGGTCTCTAGCAGCAGCATTATTCAAATTGAGCCACCAGTCTTCAAAGTCG
>JARGOJ010000661.1 GCA_029210225.1 Planctomycetota bacterium | reverse complement strand
TCTCACCTCTGTGGGGAGGTCTTCCAGTGACCGCAAAGTACAACAGTCCTCCGAGCCCCCAAACATCACAAGGGAGCCCAAGGCGACCAAAACGCCCAGTTGATTCGATTTGCTCTGGAGCCATAAACGCTGGAGTGCCAAGAATCTCTCCAGTCGCCGTCAAGGGCGAACCCAGCTCGCCCATGTTCGACCCAGACAGCTTTGCGTCGGCCTTCACCAGCCCAAAATCAAGCAGCACTGGGCGCTGAGTCCCGCTCTCAATCACGATGTTAACGGGCTTCAAGTCTCTGTGGGCGATGCCCCTCGAATGGCAATATGACAGGGCCGACGCCAAGGTCTCCAGCAACGGCGCGCTCTCTTCAAGGGGCGGCACGGCGCCCGTCTTGCGAATCGAATCATTCACCCATCGATCAAAGGTTATGCCTTCAACATATTCCATGACCATGTAGGCTTTGGAGTGGGCGGAGAACCCTGAGAACTCCATAACACGAACGATATTGGGGTGACGGAGCTGGGCCAGGGCGAGGGCTTCTCGCTCAAAGCGTTGAATGTCTTTTAAATCGGGGAGCTGACCAAGGATGACTTTGATCGCAACAAGCTTCCCCATCTCCTTGTGGAGCGCCTTGAAAACGACGCCCATGCCGCCACGACTGATTTCTCCGAGGATCTGATACTTTTCCAAGAGGGTTGGTGAAAGCTCAGGAGCTAGAGACATAAACCTTCGACACCAATAAGTTGGGGATGTTGTTAATTAAGCTTGATATTAAACTTTCCCAAAGGCTTTGGCGCGTTCCCATTTTCATCAAGTTGCGCCGGCCAAGCAAGCACATCCACATCCTTACCCCGAAGGGTCAGGGTGAAAAATTGAAAGGGTGCCTTGAATACACTTGGAATATGCAGGACGGGGATAGGTCCCTTCGTAGATGAGAGAGCCGCATCGGCCGTCGGCGCGATCACAAGATTGCACCGTTGCGGGATCGACTCTTTACCAGTGTATGGCGCGCCCAAGATACCGATCACCCAAAGCTCATCTTTGACCTTCTTCAGCGCCTCCGGGGCATCTTTACCATCGAGCGCGAAGATCCTGACGTATTTCTTGCCGGACTTCCCCGAGGCAGAGACAAGAGTGGTCTTGCCGTCCTCGTTGTAGCCAAACTTCTCAAGTTGCTTCAACAGCTTCTTGCCCACTTTAACGTCGTCGGGGCCAGGAACAAAAACCGTTGGGAAGGCTGGAATGTCCATTATTGCTTGAAGATCTTCAAGCTGATCCTCAGTGCCGTTTTTGCCGAGCAGCGGTCCAATAACGACCCCAGCCGCGGCCACCCGACCTCCGAATTTATCGGCGGCACCATTCATCGTGGTGCATTGAGTGAAGACGTCTCCAAGGAGTCCGAGTCCCTCGATTTCGTCATCTCCAGATTCTATAGGGTCTGCCGCGATTTCCGGGCTCGCGACCGCGACGATCGTCACTTCACGAGCAATGACCTCTTCCTCTTTCTTTTCCGGTCCCCCACAGGCGACCAAGTGAACAGAAAAGAGGCTGATGATGCTCAGCGAGCGGACGAATTTATTCACGGAGAATCCTCGAAGGGAGCGGGAAGAACTAAGCTGCGAGCTGTTTGATCAGCAAGCCGACACAGATAAGAACAGAGACCACCGCGATACCAATGGCGCCCCATAAGAGCTGCTGCATTTTAGCGACTTGGGTCGACAGCGCTCCAACTTCCTTACCGTGTTTCTTCGACTTATCTTTCTCTATCTTAAGCGCCGACACGAGCTCCTTCCGATTGAGATCGTGAAACTCAGAGTCTTTTCCAGTTTTTTCCTTCAGCTTCAAGGCTTCGAAGGCATCGAACAACTCTTCGCAAGACTTGTATCGATCGTCGGGATTCTTCTCCGTCATGCGATTGATGATTTTGATCATATCGTCGTTCGCGTTCGGATTGTGAATCTTGGGAGAAGGCAGCTTATCGCGGATATGTGAGCGCATGATCATAGACGCGGTGCCGTCGAAAGGCGGCTTCCGAGCGACCATGTGATAGAGCGTGATGCCGAGAGAATACATATCGGCGCGGAAGTCAATGTCCTTGCCCATAGCCTGCTCTGGGGCAATATAGTCAGGGGTTCCAAGCACGGACCCCTCTTCAGTGACTTCGATCTCGATATTCGACTTCACAAAGCCAAAGTCGCCGAGTTTCGCAGAGCCATCCGTTGAGAGTAGGATGTTCGACGGCTTGATGTCGCAGTGGACAATGTCATAGCGAGTGATGTAGTTGATTCCCCGGAGGATTTGCAGGGTGATATTCGATGCTTGCAAGGTATCGAGGGGGCCTTCCCGCTCGATGAGGTCTTCGAGAGTCTCACCCTCGACGAATTCCATGGAGAAGTAGAGCTTCCAATCTTCTCGACCCACGTCATAGACCTTGATGAGGTTCTGGTGGGAGAGCTTTCCGACGAGACGCGCTTCGACTAAAAAGCGTTGCTTGAACTCTTCGTCGTTCAACCAACGCTTGTGAAGGATCTTCAATGCGACCAAGCGGTTCATGGAAATCTGTTTGGCCTTAAAGACGACCCCCAAGCCTCCTTCACCAATCTTGTTATAGATCTCGTAGCCCTTGATGCTCCACTTGCGCCGCTCTGCGTCTTTGCGTAGTCGTTGATAGGCAAGGGTGATAGCCGTCGCTTGATCATTGCTCAGAAAGCCGTGCTCAACAGCAAGATCTTCGAAGCGACCTGGAGAATCGCTCTGACCAGCCTTCTTCATCTCACGGAAGCACTTCCGGACAGCTTCCTTGTCCATGAAGTTATTTTTTACGGCGAGGCGCGATAAAGCGCGATCTTGTTGAGTAATCATTCCAGTTTCGGCCTACTTCAGGTCAAAATGGGGACACAGATAGTATAGCGTCCGAAGTGGGGAATATCTTCATTCGCTCCATTTGGCCCGTCTGAATACAAAAAGAGGGCGCATAAAGCGACACCCTCTTTTTCGTCATATTCTTAATTATCCTGAAGGAAATCAATAAAGGCGAGCCTTCTTCTTGCTTCCAGAGGATTTTTTCGAATCTAGGTTTCTATTCTTCAAGGCAGGAAAGGGAGCTGCTGCCTCAGGATTGAGGATCTCGATGGTGTCCAAAAGTCCATCCATGAGCTGCTCGTCCCACTGTGCCGCAGGCATTGTAAGAGTGATGTGCAGCTCTGTGCCTCCGCTTAGGAGAAACGCAATCCGACGTACTCGTAAAGGTGCACTCTTGAACACGCGTTTTCTGTAATCGAGGATAAAGGCTTTTTGGCCGGAGAAATCGCGGACCTCTGAGGAGATCTTTTTGTACATACGGACGTTCCATTTCAAGCTTGCCTCAATCGAGCGCCCGAACTTCTCGACGCTGATATCCTTCTGTGGCGCCTCAATGTGAGTGGCCTGAACAGTCATATTCTGGGCCTTGGCGAGCTTCAGCACAATGCTTTCCTTTGTCTTGCTGCGCTTCCAACCCTTTGGCTGGATCATAGAGAAGACGGTGCCTTTGCACTCAATACGACGGCCTTTTTTCAAGGCGTCAGCCATGAGGACGCGGCCGAGCTTCAAAGATCCGATGATTCCATCAAGATCGGCGCTCGCAGCCTTCCATGAGGCGGGCGGAGCCTTGAAGAGGAAGAGCAGTGTACTCTCGCTGTAATCGACGGCGAGAATACTAAGGCGTGAGCTGTCTTTTTCACCAGGAACAGTACCTTCGAGATCAATCTTGAGGGCGCTGCGACCTTGGATCTTCATAGTCTTCTTGCCATGGCGCTTGACCTTGCGAGCGCCTTGGCTGAGGAGACCTTCGAGGCGACGAGCCATCGTCTTCTCGTTGTATTCGAGAGGAAGCTCTAAGAAGCGAAGTTCCTGCTTGGTCTTCTTGTCAGCGTAGCGACCGCGAGAAAACTGGCGGAGGACGTCGACATCTTCGGCGATTTTTTTCCAGTTCGTGTTTGGCAAGGTGAAGCGTGTGCGAGTGCTCGCTTCGGTGATGGTCTTGCCGTTGCCTTTGGCGACAGGCTTTGTGTTGTAAAGCTTGGGCTTCTTGCCATCAGGCTTCGTCGCACTTTTGACGCCGAAGTCAGATAAGGGGGGAACAACTTTCAACTCAGGGAAAGCGCGGAATGAATCGCGAGAGACATAGGACTCCCAGGACATACGAGCGATTTTCTTGGCTTCTTTTTTGTTGGCGCCGTCAATCAAGAGAACGCGGCTTTTTCTGCGCTCAAGCTTCCATGGGTGATTCTTGCCGTAGCGCTTGATGAGAGCTGCTTTGTATGTCGCTTCAAATTCCTTGGCCTCAGCGCTGGAATCCCAGACGCTCATCCAAACGAGAATAGTGCGCTTTGATTTATTGTGAACGAAGCACTGGTAGCGGTCGCCACCCCAGCCTGCTGCGGCTTTGTAAGCTTCTTTTTCGCTGACTCCGAGAGCCTTAAGGAGAAGGACAGTTTGCCACTCGCCGACGGTGTCTCTGAAGACGTGACGGTATTTCTTCTCGCCGAGGTTTTCGTTGAGCTTAGCCATGTGAACGGTGAGCGGATAATCCTTGTTTGGACCCATGTATTTTTCTGGGTGGAGGATTTGCTCTGTTGATAGAGGAGGATTGTAGAAGACGTCAGAGATGGCTTTGAAGCCGCGCTTGTTGACCAAGGTCTCAACGAAGTGTCCGCCCATTTCGTAGGGGAACATTGCGTTTTCAGTGAGGTAGTCAGGGAGCGCGGCGAGCTTCTTTTGATTTGGATTGGCGTTTGGCATTTGCTTGGCCATGCGACGATTCATCTCGAAGAAACGCTTCACTGAGAATTGCTTCAACATTGGCTGCTTGTTGCCTAACCAACGGAATCCGACGAGGGTTGCTTCGCCTTCGACGAGGGCTTTGAAAGCCAAGGTCTTATCGTCGTGGCCGTCGAAGAGACGGTTGTAACGCATAAGGTCGAAGTGTTGATCTTGGAGCGCGTGTCCAAGCTCATGAGCCATGACGAACTGGTCGTTCATCTCTTGGGCTTGACCGCCACCTTTGCCAGCGATTAAGAACAAGCGCTTGGCTTCTGGATCGTAGTAGCCGCCGATTTGTGAGCCGTAGAACTGGGCGAGGCCTTCACCGAAGTCAAAGCTCTTAGGGACGAAGCCGAAGGTTCTGAGGACCATGACACCGTCGCGCATTTTTTGGCTGCCAAATTCCTTACGCATTTTGCCGATGACGTCTTTTTTCATGACTTCACGGCTCTGAACGCCTTTTTGGACGTTCGCACGGAATTTGAGGCCGCGGAGTTTTTCCACATCCTTTTGAATGGACTCAGCCGCTTTAAGGATGCGCTTGACCATGCGTGGATCTGGGTCTTGAGCCGAGGCGGTCCCGGCGTCGGCCTGTTTTAAGCGCAGGTAGCGTTTGGCGCT
>JARGOJ010000660.1 GCA_029210225.1 Planctomycetota bacterium | reverse complement strand
GTCTCTTTCCAAACCACCCTTGACGCCTTTGACAAGGAATTCCAAGAGACTCTTAAAAGCTTACTTGGCAATTAACCCTTGTATTTGCTGTGATAGACCTCTGAACTTGAGGGATCCCGGGCTCCATGAATCAAAATCAATGTCAAGGCTGGTGGCTCATTCAGCTCGGTGTCCTATCCCGAGACACTGTCACCCATGCCTTTAACGAATTCGCCAAAGAATCCTCCGGCCAAGACCTCTGCGGATTCCTCCTGGCCCTCAACTCGATCACCGCCGCTCAGGCGTTTGACATCCGAGGCAAGGCCGCCAAGGGACCTCCGTCCTCCCCCGGCGCCCCCATGCCCACCCCCCAAATACGCCCTCCAAGCTCCGTCGGACGCCCCATCACGCCGCCCAGCCATAGCTCTGGTCGCCAGGGGATGCCGTCCTCAGGCCGATTTACGGAGAGCGCCGACTCGAACTATCTAGGCAGTCAGACTCAAAACCACAGCCACAGCCACAGCCGCCCGTCCCAGCGCGCCGCGGCCCAAAGCTACGTCAACCCCGCCCCGGCGTCCTCTGTGAGTCCCCGCGCCAACAACCCATCGACCTTCTCCAAATCATTCCTGCGCAGCGCCGATGTCAAAGTCGGTGAGCAAATTGGGCCCTACCAGCTGATAAAGGAGCTTGGGAGAGGAGGTATGGGGGTCGTCTTTGAGGCAAAGCATGAAAAACTGCCTCGCCCCGTCGCGCTAAAAATGATCAAGGTGGATCAAAAAGAAGACAAGGTCGCCCTGGAACGCTTTGAGATCGAAGCCCGGGCTATGAACCGCCTGCGCCATCCCAACATCGTTGAAGTTTACGACATCATGACGGGCAGCGATCACGCCTACATGACTATGACCCTCGTCACCGGAGGATCCCTCGCCGAGCTCTTAAACAAACGCGAGGACCGTCAGCTCGACCCTCAACAAGCTGTCGAATATTGCGGGAAGATAGCCCGAGCCCTCCACCACGCCCACACCCAATCCATCATTCATCGGGATCTAAAGCCCGCCAACATCCTTCTCACTGCCAAGAACGAACCCCTCATCACCGACTTCGGCTTGGCCAAGGCCCTCGACCAAAAGAGCGCTGGCCTCTCGGTGACCGGCCAATTCGTCGGGACCCTGGCCTACATGCCCCCGGAGCAAGCCAACGGCGACCACCACCTCATCGACGCCCGCAGTGATGTTTACTCCCTGGGCGCGACCCTCTTCGAAATGCTCGCCGGTCAGGCCCCCTTCACTGGTGAGAATCAAGTCGAACTACTCCGCGAGGTCCTCTTCTCTGAGGCCCCTGCTATTCGTCAAATCAATCCAAATATCCCTGAAGACATTGAAACGCTGATCGCCCGCTGCCTCGCCAAGAATCAGAACCTTCGTTATTCCTCCGCTGAAGAGATGGCGATTGATTGCGAACGATGGCTTGAGGGCAACCCCATCCACGCCAAGCCCTTCGGTTTTCGTGAGCGCTGGCAAATTTGGCGGGATAACAATCGGGTTTTAGCCAAGGTCATTCCAGTCACCATCGCCCTGCTGCTCACCCTCACAATGGGCTTCGCCGCCTGGTCATGGCGCGCCTCCTACGAAAACAGGGTCCTCCTCGCCAAGAAAGACTTGGAGCAAGCCAACGCTCACGCGGACGAGCTCAGCGTCAGCGAAAAGGTCGCCCAGGACGCTCTGAAGAAAGCTCGCGTGGCGCAAGCGGACGCAGAGCAGGCCTACAAATCCGCAGTCAAGGCCCGCAATGAAGCGGTGGCGGCCAAAGAGAAGGCCCTCATAGCGACTCAGAGAGCAAACAACGCCAAGTCTAAAGCTCAACGAGCAAGGCGCCGAGCCGAGCGGACCATCGCCGCCGGATTCCTTGAAAAGTCGAAGACTGAATTCGCCAACCAACGCTGGAGTCAAGCCGCGATCATGGCGACTGAAAGCGTCATAAGAACGGAGCGCCTGGCTAAAAAAGAGAAGGACTTCGACAAGATTTTCCAACAGGCGCGGCAACTGAGCAACCTCTCCCAATTCCGCTCTGGTTGGCGCTGGCGAGCGTCCGCGAGCCTCCGCATGGCGAGCCTTGTCATCGCAGCCTCCAAGCAAGCCAACTTGCTCGCCGCCATTGAAGAGCGAACCATTCTCCTCTGGGATCTCCGCAGCGGGCGACAGATCGGTCGCCTTGACGGCCACACTCAAACAGTGCTGTCCCTCGCCTTTTCAAAAGACGGCGCGTACCTCGCTTCTGGAGACAGCAAGGGAGAGTGCAAGCTGTGGGACCTTGAGAGTCGATCCCTCATCAAGAGTTACTCCATTCATTCCAAAGGCATTATGGCCGTCGACTTTCATCCAAAGCGACATTCCCTCTTAGCCACAGCATCCCTCGACCGCAGCGCACGATTTATCGACCTCAATAAACAGCAGGTGATTAAGGTTCTTTCAGGAATTGGCTCAAAAGTGAGCTGCCTGAAGTTTTCCCCTGACGGCGAACAATTCGCTATCGGACTCACCGATAAAAGCGCACGCCTTTATCAAACAGATTCCTACGTTGAGAAGCGACGATTTTCTGGCCATCGCAATGTCATCTCGGCCCTCGCCTTCTCGAACGATGGAGAGTATTTCGCGACTGCGTCGTTAGATAAATCCGTCAAGTTTTGGAAGCTCTCGAATGGAAAAGAAACACGGACCATCTCAGGCTTCAAAGGGCGGATCTACAATCTCGAATTCAGTCCAGACAGTCAGCACCTCTCCGTGGCCTCCCAAAACGAAGGCATACAATTGATTCCTGTTCGAGGGAAACAAAGCAAGCGCTCTGGCTCGTCTCTCACCGCTTACGGTATGTGCTACTTCAAAAACGCGAGAGGGAAATGGCTCATTGCCGCGAGTTACTCCAACCGAACTGTGAGAGTTCTTTCCTATCCAGAATTGAAAGTTGTCCGCGCCATTGATGGCCACTCCGGCGCCGTCACTGCTGTCCTCCCTCACCCTAACAAAAAACTTATCTTAAGTATTTCCGAAGATGGGTCCTTTAGAGCCTGGGACATTCAAACAGGGAGGCAGCACCGCTCAATTAGAATTAGCGACCAGCGCCTCTCAGCCATGGCGCTCAGCCCCGACAAGAAGATCATTGCCGTCGCCAATCACGCCGGCGAGATTCAATTCCGCGCCGCGAAAGATCTAAATCTCATTCGTAAATTCACCGTGAAAGAGAAGAAGGATGGTGAGGGAGTTGAAGTTCGTAGTCTTTGTTTCTCCCCGGACAACAAAAAGATTGTCGTTGGCACAGTAAATAAACAACTGCACTTCCTCAAAGCCAAAAACGGCGCCGAAGTCGGGCGCTGGAGCCTCAGCGCCGTTTGCAATAGCATTCAATTCTCGAATGATGGCCGAACACTGCTCTTGGCCCAACATGATAATCAAGCTGTTCTCTGGGAGCTCGGTCAAAAGAAGCCAGCGCGGCGAATTAAAGGGCACAGAGGAGCCGTTCGTGCGGCGATTTATAAGCCTGGCAGTGACAATCAAGTGATCGCGACAGCCTCTCTCGATGGAAGCATCAGGTTGTGGGACTGCTACAACGGGCAAGAGTTGATGCGTCTTGAAGGACACTCAAGCGACGTCTTAGCCATTGCCTTCACAAAGAATGGTCAAAGCCTGGCCTCTGCCTCCGACGACACAACAGCCCGCCTATGGGATACGAGAACTGGACAATTGCGGCGTATTCTCACGGGAACTCAGGGCCCAATTCGCTGCCTCGCATTCACAGCCAATGACCAGGCGCTTATAACCGGAAGCGCAAACCGATCACTGCGAGTCTGGGAATTAAAACTAGGCCGGGAGACTGCTCGGACACCTATCAAAAGCGCCATTGTGAAGCTCAATTCTATTCAACAACCTGGCAAAAGTCCGCTCATTTATGGGGTCTATAAAGACGGCGCTTTTTTCACGTCGCGAGACCCCTCATTGAAGGTACGAAAACGCCATCCAAAAAAACTGCACACGGCCTTTGCAGCCAGTGAAGAGAAAGGCCAGCTACTGTTTCTGTGTGGACAGGAGAGCGGCAAGATCGACGTTTGGCAGGATGGCCGCAAAAAGCTCCTGCGTAAGCTCACAGGTCACAGCGCTAGAGTTGAGGTCTTGAAATCAGTTGGTGAGGGCGAGCTATTGTCTGGATCGAGCGATAACACTATGAGATTGTGGAATATCGCAGGGGCGAAGGACATACAGATATTCAAAGGTCATCAAAGTGCAGTCACGGCGGTCGCCAAAAACTCCTACAACCAAAACCTAATCGCCTCAGGTACTTCCCGAGGATTGGTCCGGTTGTTTAGTCAACGCACTGGGCAACTACTCTTCTTACTCGAAGCCCATCGCGGCCGCATCTATGACTTAAAGTTCATTAAGATCAAAGAAAAGTCTTACCTGGCGTCGTGCTCTGAAGACAAGACAATTGTCCTATGGAACGTTGAAAAAGGCACGATGATACGCCGATTCACGGGTCATAGCAGCGCGGTGCTCTCATTGACGACAACAGCCAATAAGCGCAACCTTGTCAGCTCTTCCAAAGACCACAGCATTCGCCTCTGGAATATAGGCACAGGGCAAGAGTTGTGGCGCTATGAAGGCCATCAGGACAAAGTCAGCAAGGCCCTCTATAACCAGGCCACGGACACCCTGATCTCCTGCTCAGACGATAAGACGATCCGAACATGGACAATGGCCGCTCCCAACGGCGAGGTTCTAAGAGCTCCCATCAGCCGCCTTGGGACTCAAAGTTTAGCAGGTTTAAGGGCTGATGGATTTCAGACCGTCAGCGACGATAATACGCACCTATTCAAACTCCACTCCAAATCAAATTGAAATTCCATTTTCAAGGAAGGACACTCCAATGAGCCAAGTGGCAATTGGTCAATCTGCGCCCGATTTCTCGACCACAGATGAACAGGGCAATACCATCTCTCTCGCCGACTACAAAGACAAGCAGGCCGTCGCCCTGGTCTTTTATCCGAAAGACGACACCCCAGGCTGAACAAAGCAACTCTGCAGTCTGCGTGACAGACAATCCACTCTTGATTCCAACGATGTTATTGTTTTTGGTGTGAGCTACGATTCAAGAGAAGAGCACCTCGCCTTTCGTCAAAAATACAATCTCACGACCGCCCTCCTCATGGACACCGACAAGAAGCTCGGCAAAGCCTATGGACTTGGCGACGCCCCCTATGCTTCTCGGAAGACCTTTGTGATCACAAAAGATGGGACCTTGGCGGCGATCATTGACTCTATCGATTTCGAAGATCACGCTTCGCAAATCCTATCCGCGATCAGTTAGTCTTTTTCTATTCTCGATGAACAAATCTTATTGAGGTGTTGAGTGAGCCATCTTTTTGACCATCCATTAATTAGCGAACGCTATTTC
>JARGOJ010000659.1 GCA_029210225.1 Planctomycetota bacterium | reverse complement strand
TCTCACTTCACTCTCTGCAGCGCAGTATGCCAAGGGCACGGGGGTCGCCACAGGCGAGTTCCATGGCTTGGTCTTGTTCGCGACGGCGGGGGGGATGGTGCTCGCGGTGGCCAACGATTTGGTCACGGTCTTTGTCTCATTAGAGACTATGTCTCTCTCCGTTTATGCGCTCACGGGTATTGCTCGTGGTCGCTCGACCTCGGCCGAAGGCGCCATGAAGTATTTTGTGCTTGGGGCTTTGGCCTCAGGTTTCTTGCTCTATGGATCAGGATTACTTTACGGAGCCACAGGAACCTTGCAGATCTTCCCTCTTGAGGGAGGTGTTGAGGCGCTTAAGTATGGGATCGCGCAGCCGTCAGCGGCTATGAAGGGTCCCTTGGCGGTGACCGGTGTGGCCTGTTTGCTCGTGGCGATTCTGTTTAAGATTGGCGCGGTGCCCTTCCATGGATGGGTTTCCGACGCATACGAGGGCGCCCCGGCTCCGACGACTGGCTTTATGTCGGTGGCGGTCAAGGCGGCGGCGTTTGCGGCCTTCTTGAAGATTGTTTTGGCTGTGGGGCTTGGCTCGACGGTCGATCTTGGGGACGGCGTCTATTCGTCGATTGGATTGTCGACGATTCTTTGGTGGGTCGCGGTGATCACTTTGGTGGTGGGTAACTTTGGCGCTCTTATGCAGAGCAATCCAAAGAGAATGCTCGCATACAGCGGTATCGCTCACACCGGATATGCGTTGATCGCGTTGGTTGTGGTGGCTGCGGAGCTTGAGAAGGGGAGCGCAGCGGACGCGACCTTGATACAAACGGCGGCGTCTGGCTTCTTGTTTTACTTGCTCGCTTATGCTGTGACGAACCTGACAGCCTTTGCCATGCTCTGTTCATTGGAGCGTCGCGGCCGGGATGTGGATCGCATTGATCAACTCTCGGGTCTCGCAGAGGCGTCTCCCTTGGCGGCCTTTGCCATGATGATCGCGATGCTGTCCCTTGCGGGTATTCCGTTGACTGGTGGATTCACGGGCAAGGTGTGGCTGTTTTCGGCGGCGATCAAGCAAGAGCTTCTCGGTTTGGTCTTGTTGGGCTTGACGACCTCGATTGTTTCGTTGTTCTATTATCTTCGCATCATCGTGGCTATGTATATGAGGCCGGCCATGGATGACGATACTTTGGAGGAGGCGGCGCTGCCGAATCGATGGACGGCGCGCTTCGCTATGGTTGTGGGGGCAATGGGTGTGATTGCTCTGGGAGTCATGCCTAAGTCGATCATGACGCTTATGGAAGAGGGGGCCAAGGCGCTCTTTCCTGGGTAGTTGAACGAGATACTCTGAAGAAATGGGGCCCGGACAAGCGGCCCCATTTTGTATTTTTTCCGTCATGGATTTGGCCGGCCCTCGAATTCTAACAATTGGCGAAATTAAGGTATCTGGCCGGTCAGCGGGGCCCTGCAAGGTTTGATTCACGACTGGGAAAATATCGCAGGCTGGGTCGTCAAAATACCCAAAAAAACGTCGGCCTCGCGGGTTGACAGGGGGCGCTCGGAATGGTTTATTCCTCGTCCTTTCGTTGTGGGGGGGGAAGCGTTCACAGGCCATCGTTCCTTGTGTTCTCGATCAAACACAATTCCAGGTTTTAGACCGTTTGGGACTGTTATGACAGAAGAACAAAAAGGATGGGCTTCAGCGCTTCGATTAACACACGTTGGAGTTCAATTCGCTTTGATCTTCGGTCTTTGCTTATACGGCGGTCACTACCTGGACCAAACGCAGGACACGTCACCAATCTTTACTCTTCTTGGAGTCATGTTTGGTTTCGGAGCTGCTTTCTTTCATCTCTATCGTGAAGTCACGGGGATGGGGAAAATGGGACAGGGCAATAAACCGTCGGGACAAAAGCCAGGCCCTGAATCAAAATGAATGAGTAAGAACAACAAGGGTCTGCGGACCTTTTGACATGGGGAGGATGGGCGTGTTCGCCTTACCTTTAGCTGACTGGATTTCAGAGCACCTCTTGGATATCCATGGGGTCAATATCGACTTTAGTCATTTGACTTGGATCCCTCTCGTATGTACCGCTCTCTTGTTCGGTGTTTTCAAGCTTGTTTTGGAGATGCCTAATAAATACGCCATTGGGTTCACGTTCATTCTTGGATCAATTATGTGTCTGGTTGAGATGAGCCATGGCACACACGGCGGCGAAGGCATACTTGGTTTCTTAGGATTCTCCTGGCACGTTTTTTATATCTGGTTTGCTTCGGCGCTCGTTATATTTATGGGTGTGTCGGCCGGGTCGGATACTGGGGAAGTTCCTGGTCGTTTTCGCTCTTTTATCGAGCTCGTTATGGAGTTCGTCCGCGACGCGATTGTTCGCCCGATTATGGGCAAGAACGGCGACAAGTATCTGCCGTTTCTTCTCTCATTCTTCTTTATCATTCTCACCTGTAACCTTCTTGGTTTGACGCCGTCATCAACGACCGCGACCGGAAGCATTTGGGTGACGACAGGGCTCACGCTCATGTCAGTGCTCTTCTATCATGGTAGCGGTATCGCGGAGTTCGGCCTTGTTCAACACATTGTCAACTTTGTCCCTGTGCATGCACCAGGCAAATTGCTCGTGGCCTTTATCGTCTACACAATTGGTTTGATCACAATTAATACAGTTCCTGCTGAGCCGCTTTTCTCTACCGGAGCGCTGGTCGGGCTCATTATCGTTGGCTTGGCTGTTATCGGCCGCGCTAAGGCTGGTGAGATTGCGCTTTGGCTCTTCATGCTCGTGGTCGAGCTTGTGGGTCACTTGGCGAAGCCGTTCGCCCTCGCTGTTCGTTTGTTTGCGAACATGACGGGTGGGCACGCTGTGCTCTACGTGATGATTGGCTTCGGCTTTGTATTTAAGAGTCACATTATTGCGGCGGTCGTGGCAGTGCCTGCGTCGACAGCTGTTATGTTCCTTGAATTGCTGGTCGCAGGAATTCAGGCTTATGTGTTCACAATGCTTACAACAGTGTTCTTACAGGCGAGTATTCACCCGGAACACTAATTGAAATTGTTTCAGTCTTCGGGCTGAGGATTAACAAGAGTTAGATTCACAAAATTTGTATGTGAGAATCTTAAGTTTTCGGCCACAAAGAAGGGCCGAGCAATAAGGAGATTAAGATGTTGGAAATGCTAGCTGAAGGTGCTGTATCAACTTGGGGACTCGGTCTTGGTGCTGGTCTCGCTGGAATCGGAGCTGGTATTGTGACTGTCGGCGCTGCCATGGGAATGAGCAACATCGCTGGTAAGTCAGTCGAGTCTATCGCTCGTCAACCAGAAGCTGCCGACGCCATTGGCAAGAACATGCTTCTTGCTGCTGCTATGCTTGAAGGTGTGGCTCTGTTTGCTGCTGCTGCTTGCTTCATGGCTCAAAATGGCTGGCTCGCTGTCTACAAAGACGCTCTTCCTAAGTAATTCAACGAGTTGGAGAGAGGTCTTGGTTCAACTCCGGTTTCAATTTAGGTTGAGATTAGATTTGTTCCTGGGGTTTGAACTAACTTGTGTATCCCAGGGTCTCGTATTCTGGGATTGAAATTGGTTTGAGCTTAGCGAAAAGGCTCGCTGAGCTTTCTATTCCCAAAGCTCCGACGAAGGAAAGAATGATGCCTTTGTCTATATTAGATTTACTCGCTTCTGGCGCAGAGCATGGAACACCAGTTCTACTGTCGCCGGCTTCGGGCCTCGTTTTTTGGTCAGTCCTCAGTTTTTCAATTGTGATGATTGTCCTTAAAAAGTTTGCCTGGGGACCACTTCAGTCGGCATTGGATGAGCGCGAAACAAAAATTCGCGAAGGTCTGAATGCGGCGGAGTTGGCTCGTCAAGAAGCAGCGGAAATCGCATCGCAACATGCTGATGAGTTAGAGCGGGTTCGTAAAGAAGCCGAGCTGATTCTTGAAGAAGCACGGAACGATGCGAAGGGAATTGTTGATCGCGCTAACAGAGATGCTTCCAAAGCGGCAGAAGAGTCTAAGGCTCGCGCTTTGAAAGAGATTGATTTGGCTCGTGAGAAGGCAATCGATGATATGCGTCAAGGCGCTATCGACTTAAGTATGGCTTTGGCTGGTAAGGTTCTTGCCGCTGAAGTGGACGGTGGTCGTCATCGGGGTCTCATTGACAATTTCATTAAGGATTGGGAGCAAAACTGAGTCTCTTAACTCTTGTTTAATCAAGAAGAGAGAGTCCAGTTTGCCTTTCAAAATCAAATCATGGCTGCATTAGATTTTGTTCTAGTGCAGAACTGGTCGAGGAAGCAAAGGGGCCACTGATGGCTGCTGAAACGACTGTCCAGGGCGTTTACGCCGAAGCCCTTCTTCAAGTCGCTCAAGAACAAAACGATCTTGACGCTGTGAAGAAGGAACTGGATGAGATCATCCCAGCGCTTGTTGATGACACTGCCGTCTACGATTTTCTGCTCACGCCCAATATTGCGCGAGAGAAGAAAGCGGAGATCGTCAAGAAAGTTCTTGATGGTAAGGCGTCGACACGAGTGATGAATTTCCTATTGACGGTCATTCGTCGAGGTCGTCAGGAATTCCTGGGCGCCATTCACGAAGAGTTTCTAGTCCTCTATCGACGGGCGAAGAATATCCTCGTCGTGGAAGTGGTGACTGCCAAGAAGCTCGACGACGATCAAAAAGAGAAACTGTCCGGATCTTTGAAAAAGCGTTACAAGCGCGAAGTCGAACTGGCCATGCGAATTGACCCTTCTATTATTGGAGGAGTTCAACTACGTGCTGGTGGGGACTTTGTCGACGCTTCATTGCAATTCCGGCTGAAACAAGTCAGAGCCCGTTTCGACGGCGCAAAAGTGCAGAGCGGAGATTTCTATGAAGATTAAGGCTGACGAAATCGTCAATCTTCTCAAAAAGGAGATTGAGGAATATTCGCCCCAACTGGAAGTCGATGAAGTCGGCTCAGTTCTTGAAGTGGGTGACGGAATTGCGCGTATCTTCGGGCTTAAGAATGTTATGGCATCAGAGATGCTTGAGTTCCCCGGAGACGTGTACGGAATCGCGCTGAACCTTGAAGAAGCTTCAGTCGGTGCCGTGTTGCTCGGCGACTTTACCAAGCTCCGTGAAGGAGATACGGTGAAGCGAACCGGTCGCGTTATGTCTATCCCTGTTGGGGAAGCCATGATCGGTCGTGTTGTGAATCCTCTCGGTGAGCCCATTGATGCGAAAGGGCCGATTAAGTCTAACGCTCGTCGTCCTCTCGAAATCATCGCTCCCGGAATTTCAGAGCGTCAACCCGTTGATGAGCCTCTTCAAACAGGTATCAAAGCGATTGACTCCATGATTCCTGTGGGTCGTGGACAGCGCGAATTGATTATTGGTGACCGCCAAACTGGTAAAACAGCTGTCGGAATTGACACCATTATCAATCAAAAAGGCACAGGCGTG
>JARGOJ010000658.1 GCA_029210225.1 Planctomycetota bacterium | reverse complement strand
CGGCCACGTAGGCGTCGCTTTTGGAGGGCAATTCCTAAGCCAGCCGCCGCAAAACGGCGCTCAGTATTACCCTTGCCTGGGCATACTCCCGCCCCTCTACCCAGAGTGGCTCGGCGACCGAGGCTTCACAGAAACTCATAACCTGCGCTTCCCCTACGTCGCTGGAGCCATGGCCCGAGGCATCGCCTCAACGGCCATTGTCATCGCCATGGCAAAAGCCGGCATGATGGGCTTCTTCGGCTCCGCGGGCCTGGGTATTCCTCAGGTGACCGCCGCCCTCGACGAGCTCCGCGCCGAACTCGGCAACAATTACTCCTGGGGTTGCAACCTCATTCACTCTCCCAATCAATCGGGGCTTGAAGAAGGAGTCGTGGACCTACTCTTAGAGAAAGACGTCCGACGCATCTCCGCCTCCGCATACATGGGCTTGACTCCCTCGGTTGTGCGCTTTGCCTTCAGTGGCGTCAAGGTTGACGCTCAGGGACGCATAGATCGCCGTTATGTCTTCGCCAAAGTATCTCGCCCGGAGACGGCCCGTCACTTCATGTCACCGCCGCCTCGCGAAATGCTCGACTTGCTCGTTCGTCGCGGTCAATTGACTCAAGGCGAAGCCGACCTCGCCAGCTGCCTCTCCGTCGCGGAAGACATCATTGTTGAATCCGACTCCGGCGGTCACACAGACAATCAAATATTAACAGCCGTCTTTCCAACGATTCTTCAATTACGCGATGAACTGCGCCGCGAATTTCAATTGGAGCGTCCCTGCCGAGTCGGTGCTGCTGGTGGGTTAGGCTCGCCATCAGCCATCGCAGGAGCCTTCTCTTTAGGCGCCGCCTTCGTGTTGACTGGCTCTGTCAATCAGGCCTGTATTGAATCGGGCGTCTCCAGCGATGTGAAAGCCATGCTCGCCACAGCGCAGCTCGGCGACGTCGCGATGTGCCCCTGCGCTGACATGTTTGAGCTGGGCGTTAAAGTCCAAGTGCTCAAACGCGGCACGATGTTCTCAGTGCGCGCCACTCAATTATATGAACTCTATAAGCGTTACGAATCACTGGACGCAATCCCCAGTGACGTGCGTGCGGGTTTAGAGAAAAAACTGTTCCGCCGACCTCTCAATGATGTTTGGGCGGATACCGAAAAATTCTTTGCCGAGCGGGATCCTAAAGAACTTGAAAAGGCTCTAAAAGATCCAAAGCACCAAATGGCACTCGTTTTTCGTTGGTATTTAGGAATGTCTAGTCGCTGGCCTATCGTTGGCGATGGTGGCCGTCGCATCGACTATCAAGTCTGGTGCGGACCCGCTATGGGCGCTTTCAATAAGTGGACCGCTGGATCATTCTTAGAAACACCCGAAAACCGAACTGTTGTTCAGGTTGCTAGAAATTTAATGGAAGGAGGCGCGGTCGTCACGCGAGCGCAGCAATTGCGTAGCTATGGCGTCGCCCTACCTGTCGAATCCTTTTTGTATCCAGCACGGCAGCTTGCATAAAAATCGCGCCGCCTTTGGAAGGACGGCCGGTGTTGATTGACGGAGTCCATAATCATGGCCAACACGCGCTCTAAATTGCCACCTGTCGCAGTCGTCGGTGTCAGTGCTCTATTTCCCGGATCCCTTGATAACAAGGGGTTCTGGCGGGATATTTTGGCTGGCAAAGATCTCGTCGGTGATGTCCCGGAATCTCACTGGCTCATTGACGATTACTACGACCCCGACCCAAAAGCTCCCGATAAGACTTACTGCAAGCGCGGAGCCTTCATCGACCCTATTTCCTTCGACTGCCTTGGCTTCGGAACCCCACCGAACCTCGTCCAAGCGACGGATAGTTCACAGCTATTAGCGCTCATCGTGGCCCAAAAGGTCCTCGAAGACGCCGCCCAAGGTCCCTTCGAGCACATTGATCGCAGCCGCATGAGCTGTATTCTCGGAGCCACAGGGGCGACTGAATTAGTTGTTCACCTCGGCTCGCGATTGCAACGGCCCATCTGGCTCAAGGCTCTTAGAGATAGCGGTGTTCCTGAAGGAGAAGCTCAGGACATCTGCCAGAAAATCGCCGACTCTTATGTTCCCTGGACCGAAGCATCCTTCCCCGGACTACTCGGAAACGTTGTCGCCGGTCGCATTGCGAATCGCTTCGACCTCGGAGGAACCAATTGCGTTGTCGACGCCGCTTGCGCCAGCTCACTCTCCGCCGTGGCTATGGGTCTTCACGAATTGTATCTCGGTCAATCCGACTTCTGTATCACTGGGGGCGTTGATACTCTCAACGACATCCTCATGTATATGTGCTTCAGTAAAACTCCCGCTCTCTCACCAACCGGAGATTGTCGTCCATTCTCCGACCAGGCTGATGGAACAATTATGGGAGAAGGCCTGGGCATGGTCGCCCTGCGCCGCCTCGAAGACGCAGAGCGCGATGGCGACCGCATTTACGCCGTGATTCAAGGATTGGGTTCCAGCTCGGACGGTCGCTCCAAGAGCGTCTACGCGCCACGCCCCGCCGGTCAGGCGAAGGCTCTTGAGCGAGCCTATGAGAACGCTGGCTATGGACCTGAGACTGTCGAATTAGTCGAAGCTCACGGAACTGGAACCAAGGCCGGAGACGCCGCCGAGTTTGAAAGCCTCAACATGGCTTTCAATGGCACGAAAGAAACAGATCGTCCTTGGGTGGCTTTAGGCAGTATTAAGTCGCAGATTGGACATACGAAAGGCGCCGCTGGGGCCGCTTCTCTCTTTAAGGGAGTCATGGCGCTGCACCATAAAGTCTTTCCTCCAACAATTAAAATTGAGCGCCCCAATCCTAAAATGGACTTGGCGAACAGTCCATTTTATATCAGCACAAAAGCGCGCCCTTGGATTCGCGGCGACGACCACCCGCGCCGCGCTTCAATCAGTTCATTCGGTTTCGGCGGCACAAACTTCCACGTCGCCCTCGAAGAATACAATCAAGGTAAGAAGAGCTCGCTGCTCTATCCTCAGGGAACCGAGCTTGTCGCTGTGTCCGGCGCCACCCCAGAAGATCTCAGAACAAAGTGTAAGGCCTTAATTGAGGGCTTTAACGACGATCACGTCGATGCATTGGCCTTCATTGCTCGTCAAAGCCACAGTGAATTTCAATCGAGCGATCCTGCTAGGCTCGCCTTCATTGTGACGGACTTCGCCGACCTGAAGACGAAAATCGCTCGCATTGACGATCATCTAGCGAAAAATGGTCAAGAGTCCTCTCATTCCCCAGCGGGATGGTCCTACTCAATCAATGAGAGCGCCGGCAAAGTGGCCTTCTTGTTTCCCGGTCAAGGCAGTCAATACCTTGATATGGGCGCCGATCTCGCCATGCGCTTTGACAGCGTTCGCAATGTCTGGGACCAGAGCGCAAACCAAGCTCTCGAAGGTGACCTCAAGCTTCACGAGGTGGTCTATCCCTCGCCGAGCTTCGATCAAGATGCAAACAAAGGCTATAAAACTCGCCTGACTCAAACTCAATGGGCGCAACCGGCTATTGGCGTCACAAGCGCTTCAATGTTAGCCCTGCTCACTGAAATGGGACTCAGCGCCGACTGCCTTGGCGGTCACAGCTTCGGCGAAGTGACCGCGCTCCATGCCGCCGGTCGCTTCTCTGCAGATGACTTCCTCAAGGTCGCCCGCAAGCGCGGTGAGCTTATGGCCGAAGCCGCCGCTCAACCGGGTTCTATGACCGCAGTCTCCAGCGATTCTCAATCGGTTCAAGCTCTTCTCGACGAAATGAAGAGCCCGGTTATTATCGCCAATCATAATTCTCCGAAGCAAATTGTCCTGTCAGGTAAAACTGAAGACATTGAGGCTGCTGAAGCGCAATTGAAAGCCAAGAAGTTCCGCTTCAAGCGCTTGCCCGTTGCGACTGCTTTTCATTCTTCAGTTGTCAGCTCAGCGAGCGGACCATTCCACGAATACCTGAAGAGTCTGAGCCTTGGGGCTGCCGAGAAGACGGTCTACGCGAACAGCACCGCCCAAGCCTATCCTGATTCCGCAGAGCAAGTGGCGGAAATCCTCGCCGGACAAGTCGCCAAGCCCGTGCTCTTCGCCGATCAAATTCGCGCTATGGCCGATTCTGGTGTGAAGACATTTATTGAAGTTGGCCCAGGGAACATCCTTAGTAATCTCGTCAAGGATATCCTCGCCGATCGCGAAGACATTGTCACAGTGAACCTCGATCGCAAAGGTAAGAATGGACTGACAAGCCTTCACAATGCCCTTGGTCGTATTCTTACTCGTGGCCTCCCCACCAATCTGGCGCCCTTAAGCGACGGACTCAAAGAGATTCCTGATCCACGAACAGTGAAGAAGGCTCGCCTCTCCATTGAATTAAGTGGCGTCAATCACGACAAGCCCTATCCCCCCAAAGGCGGATCGAAAGCTCTTCCAGCTCCCAATCCTCCTCGCCCCAAAGTCACAAGCCAACCCAAAACCACAACTCAGCCCAAAGCGACTTCGACTATGACTGATACCCAGCCTGCTCCCGCCCCAGCACCCACTCCAGCCCCTGTGCCTCATGCGGCTCCCGCTCCTATGACGCCCGCACCCATGGCTCAGCCCGCGCCTCTCGCTTACCAAGTGGGATCCTCGGAAGCCCTGCAGTGGGTCCAAGCCTTTCAAACCCTTCAGCAGCATACAGTCAATGCTCACATGAAGTTCTTGGATGTCGCCGGACAATCCCTGTCAGGGCTCTCCGCCCTCCTCACAGGCACTCCTATCCCAACACAGCAGACAAGCCCAACAGTGCACTTGCCAGCGCCTGCGCCGGCTCCCTACGTGCCAGCGCCTGCCCCAACTATTTATCATGCGCCCGCTCCCGTGGCTCAGGCACCTGTCGCTCCCATGGCAGCGCCCGCACCTGTCGCTGCTGCTGCACCCGTTGCAGCGCCTGTTGCCGCTCCAGCACCCGTTGCCGCTCCAGCACCCGTTGCAGCGCCTGCTCCGACACCTGCGCCAAGCGCGAGCGTCGATATTCACGCTCTTATGCTAGCTGTCGTCGCTGAAAAGACCGGTTATCCCGAGGATATGCTTGAGCCTCAAATGGAGCTGGAGTCCGATCTCGGAATTGACTCGATTAAACGCGTCGAGATCCTCAGCACCATGCAAGAGAAGGTTCCCAATCTTCCCGAAGTCGATCCTTCAGAAATGGCCAGCCTCAGAACCCTCGGCTCAATTGTCGAATTCATGAACAAGCAATTGGGTGTGAGCGACGCCCCTGCACCGGCTGCCGCTCCTAGCGCAGCTCCTGCGGCGACTGCGGCTCCTGCTGCGGCCTCCGGCGCTTTGTCTTTGGAAGCCTTAAACGCGCTCATGTTGACCGTTGTCTCGGAGAAGACCGGCTACCCCGAAGATATGCTTGAATCAGAAATGGAGTTGGAATCCGACCTCGGAATTGACTCTATTAAACGGGTCGAGATC